>JBOFTL010000741.1:0-10523 GCA_051652045.1 Microcoleus sp.
ATAAAAAATGCTTCTTGCAAAACTGAGATGCTCCCCCGGAAACGCTCTTTAAGTTCCCCTTTTTAAGAGAGATGTGAGAGGAATTTAAATTATGCAAAAACTCTCAACTCTCAACTCTCAATTGTTTGCATCGCTGCGACAAATTGGCGCGACACAAAAGGCAAAATTTCTTCATTTTTGCTGTTCTCTTTCCCCTCTGTAAATACGACTAACAAATACGGTCGCAAATTCGGTATTTCAATGTAAGCTGCATCGTGGCGCACCTGACTTGTCAGCCCAGCTTTTGACCATAATTTTGCTTCAATTGGCAATCCGCCTCCTAAAAAACCCGTTACTTGATTTTCGGGATCTGCTGCTAAATCTGCTGCTTCCAAACTGCGTTTCATTAATCCCATCATCTCTTGAGATGCTTTCGCCGAAACAGCTACGCCGCCAATAATACTGTGCAGCAAACGCGCCGCTGCATTCGTTGTCAGCATATTTCTATTTTCCATTAATTCTCCCACAAATGCTCGCTCGCGACCGTAGGGGCCGTCGCACCAGGTTTTTTGATTGACGTTAATATTTTCTAATTCCGGCCAATTCAAGGAGTTAAAGTATCGATTGACGATGTTTCGCTGCTGTTTCCAAGTTTCAAAGGGGCCGGGTGGCAATTCCGGGCCGCTGGTGGTGCCGGTGAGGACATCTACTACTAAACTGGTAGCATCGTTGCTGGAATCGACGATCGAATCTCTAACTGCACGTTCAAATTCTGGTGATGTTTGAATCATGCCTTTGTGCACCCATTCCCAAACCGCAACCAGGTAAAATAATTTGACGATGCTGGCCGGATAAATTCTTTCCGTAGCGCGCGCGCCGAATCCTCGGGGTTGGTATTTCCAAAACTCCTGGGGGCTGAGAGCTCCGCCTGTATTGACTCGCACCGGCGGATCGTAAACTATCCAGGTAATGGCTATACGATCGCTCGTGATTTCGGGAAATTCTGCTCTGGTTGCTTCTATAATGCTATTGCCCTGAGTTGTTAATTGTTCGTCCTGACGGAAAAATATCATGGGAAGTTTAGTAGGAGTTAAGTATTGACTGTCGAGCAATTTATTCGTAATCTAAAATCTCAGATCTAAAATCTTAGATCTAAAATCTAAAATCTAAAATCTAAAATCTAAAATTTCATGACCGATTACCAATTATCTAATAATATTGAGTATCAAGCCCGATCGCACATAAATATTTACGATTCTCCGAAGTGCGATCGTTTGGCCACTCAGGCTGCAGCCCGGCGGCATTTGCGCGTGCTTGACTCTGCTGGGATGATTCAAGAAAGGAGTCAAGCAGATTTTCCCTCACAGTTACTGTCCTTTAATGAGGGAAGAAATGCAGAGTTCGATCGGGCTGCTGTAATGGTACGATTGTGCGAAGATGATTATCCGGGATGGTTGGATGTTCGAGATATCCCGTTGTTGGATGTTGCAGAAACATTTTATCAGCCTGCGGTGCTTTCTGAAACGGAAATTCAGCAAAAATTGCCTCAAATTCTTGCTTTTTGCGATCGCGCGATGCACGAATCAAACTATTATTTGTGGGGCGGTACTGTCGGACCGAATTATGATTGTTCGGGATTGATGCAAGCTGCTTTTGCTGCTGCGGGAATTTGGTTGCCGAGGGATGCTTACCAGCAGGAAGCTTTCACTCGATCGATCGAGTTAAATTGTTTGGTACCGGGAGATTTAGTATTTTTTGGAACTCCTCAAAAAGCGACTCATGTAGGATTGTATTTGGGAGATGGGCGTTACATTCACAGTTCGGGAAAGGAACAAGGACGCAACGGTATCGGCATCGATGTTTTGTCGGAAAATGCAGATAAGGTCAGTCAAACATATTACCGACAATTGCGGGGATGCGGTAAAGTTGTGGCAAGCTATCAAGGAGTTGAGAGTTGAGAGTTGATAGTTGTAGTGCGAGCGTCCCCGCTCGCGATCGATCGATCGTTGATAGTTGCAGTGCGAGCGTCCCCGCTCGCGATCGATTATAGTGCGAGCGTCCCCGCTCGCGATCGATTGATAGTTGATAGTTGATAGTTGATAGTTGATAGTTGATAGTTGCTAGTCGATATTTCTGCGCTAATCTGGTATAATTTTCAAGGCTGTGAGTGAGTGCTGTTATTTGGCAAAGCAATGGACGCTGCATTATTTTTGGAAAAGTTGGCGGGACAACAAAACAAAGTTGAAATTGTACCTGATGTTTCGGCTGTGGTGCCGGTGTACAATGAAGTGGAAAGTTTACCTCATTTGATAGAGGCGATCGCGTCTGCTTTGCAAGCTTCTGGATTGACCTATCAAATTATCTGCGTGGATGACGGTTCTAAGGACGGTTCTGCTGCACTGCTTCAAGAAATGGCCGGCAGTCGCGATGACCTTTGTGCTGTTATTTTGCGCCGCAATTACGGGCAAACTGCAGCTATGTCTGCTGGGTTCGATCGAGCTCGCGGCCGCGTAATTGTTACTCTAGATGGCGATTTGCAAAATGACCCCGCTGACATTCCGCTGCTGCTAGCAAAGTTAGATGAAGGTTACGATTTAGTCAGCGGCTGGCGCAAAAATCGCCAGGACAATACTATCAGCAGGCTGATACCTTCTAAGATAGCTAATTGGCTGATCGCTCGCGTTACGGGCGTGCGCTTGCACGACTACGGTTGTTCTTTGAAAGCATATCGATCGGAATTGGTTGCTGACTTGAATCTCTACGGAGAATTGCACCGATTTTTGCCTGCTTTGGCTTTTATTGAAGGGGCGAGAATTGCTGAAATTCCGGTGCGCCATCACGCGCGCCGTTTCGGTCAAAGCAAGTACGGAATTTGGCGGACTTTTCGGGTGTTGATGGATTTGTTGACCATCTATTTTATGAAAAAATTCCTGACTCGACCGATGCACGTTTTCGGGTTGTTGGGTATGATTTCGATGGTGTTGGGAACGGCTTTAGGAGTTTATTTGACTATCCTGAAATTGGGTTTCGGTAAAATTATTGGCAACCGTCCGTTACTGATTTTGGCCGTGGTTTTGCTGTTGACTGGCGTGCAGTTATTCTGTTTTGGTTTGCTGGGTGAAGTGATGATGCGAACTTATCACGAATCGCAAGGGCGGCCGATTTATCGGGTGCGCGAAGTCTTCGGTTCTAAGTAGGGAAACTCCACTGGCCAAATGGCAATAAAGGGGATGATATTTACACCAAATCTGGGTCAGCCATCCCCGTTATATAGCAAGCCTCAATCAGTTGTGTAATTCTCCTAGGGGCGGTGCCAAGAGTGCCCGCCCCGGTTGGTAGAGGGGTAGGCACGGGGGTACTACCCCTACAAATCGTTGTTTTAATGGTATTCGATCGAACTCGCTTTCACTAGATAATTCATCGATCGATTCGTCTCAAAAGCTGCGAAGTACCTTCCTTCTTTCTTCTAATTATTGACATTCAAATTTTTCTTCGTACCTCAATTTGGCACGTCAGAAGTCGTAAAAATATCTCAAATTTGAAATTTAAATAGGAAAAAATACCAAGATAGGGCAACTTTCATTCATCGAAAATCGCCTCGATCGACAAGCTGCAAGTTTTACATTTAAGTTCCAGACGTTTGAATAATTAAATTGTTTCCGTAAATTTCAAAAAATTTCAAATCGCAGATCCGTACAGCAGGTTTGTCAAAATATACAATGCAACGCAACAAAAAGTAAAACCCTTTCATAGTAAGGCTTTTGGGTTATTTTTGGGTAACTTTAAAATCAGAAAACCAGTAAAAATATCACTTTATATACATAAAATACCTACGTAATTACCGAAATAAATGCAACCAAATAAATGAGCTTGCTTTGAGATTTGTCTGTCAACTATCTCCGTAATTACCGAACAATAAATGCAGCAATAACTGGCGTTTTTTTCGCTTATTTCCTATTAAAATTCTTCCGGGAAATGAGATTTTGGCTAGTAAATATCACCAGAGATCTAAAGACTCCCGATAGATTATCCCCCCAATGCGAGATGACTGGCTATGTCCCAAGTAACAAATCCCACTCAACCCCTAAGCGTTCAACCGAATGCTTTTGGGGGTTTATTAATTCAAGGGTTGCCGGATTTACCAAACAGAATTAACGGCAGCGCAGGTCCAGATCTAATTATTCTCGGTTCTGCTGGCGATGAAGTTGCCAGTCAAGACGGTGATGATTACATATTAGCTCTAGAGGGCAATGACACCATTAGAAGCGGAGGAGGTAATGATACTGTCTTCGCCGGTAAAGGTGACGATTTTGTTGATGGTGGCGCAGATAATGACCTGCTGTTTGGCAATCAAGGATCTGATACCATCAATGCTGGTACGGGCGCCGATACCGTGTTTGCAGGTAAAGATGATGATTTCGTAGACGGCGACGCTGGCGATGACTTCCTGTATGGAGATCTCGGCAATGATACTGTTAACGGCGGCCTCGGTAACGACAACATTTTCGGCGGAGAGGGCAATGATGTTCTCTTCGGCGGTGAAGGTAATGATATCTTGTACGGCGGTAGGGGCGATGATGTCGTTAACGGAGGCCCCGGAGATGATTTTGTCAGCGGTAATTTAGGTAATGATACTGTCAGGGGTGGCAAAGGCAATGATATTTTGTTTGGTGGTAGAGGTAATGACTTCGTAGAAGGTGGTGTGGGTAACGATGTTCTTTCTGGTAACAGAGGAAACGATACTCTCACCGGTGGCGCGGGGGCTGATACATTCCGCTTCGAGTTTGTCGGCGCGGATAATATGGATACCCTGACAGACTTTAATCCTACAGAAGATAAGATTCAGCTCGATCGGGCTGTATTTAATGCTTTGATACCAGGCAACCTCGCCACAAATCAATTTGTTACCGTCCCGAATTTCAATCCCAACGATCCTGGGGCTGCGGGTACGGCGAATGTGATCTACAACCCAGTTGACGGTGCTCTGTACTACCGCAATCAAAACGGTCAAATCTCGATCGTCGCTCAAGTTGGTTCTAATTTGAATATTGGGTCAAATAACTTTGAAATCATCTAAATTTTACCTCGATTTAGGGCTGAGAGCTGAAACTTTACCGCTTCTCGATTCTACCATCAGTTACTCGATCGAGCGCACAATCAGGGAGAAATTTACCAATAAATAGTCTGAGTTTTTCCAGAATTTCTGGGAAGACTCAGATTGATGATTTAAATCTTGCCTTTTGCGGAAGGTGAGTAATTTTTCATGGCCGGACGATCGAGGAGATTTCTTACATTTTTGTTATTTAATTACAAAAGATTGACATCGCATCATGGCATAAGCTAGTTTGATTGTAAGGCATTGAAAGGTCGAGTCAATGGTTGTGAGTTTCAGGGATAGCACTACTCATCAGCCAAGTATTAAATACAGTTTTTTAGGTAAAATTTGGCATTCTTCGGCACGGTTGGTAGTTGACAGTTAATCGTGGAAAATAATGTTTTTATGTCAGGAATTTTAACCCCGTACTAAAAACAATTAGCCAGGAACAGGTAATAGGGAACAGGTAATAGGGAACAGGAAACAGGCAACAGAGAACAGGCACTCCTAGTACAAGTAACAGGGAGGCAAATATTTCTCGTTAATGGTTTCACGATCTCGATCGCGCCCTAACTCTTCTGGCGACTGCGATAACTGTATTAGTACTTACGGACAGAAACCGGCAAAAACCGGGTTTCTTTGAAAAATCTCAGACATCGATGAAAAATTTACAAAGAACCCCGGTTGCTTACCACTCGTGCGTCCGGGACTATGTATATCGATCGTGCAAAATTTAAAACTTGCGGACGGGGAATTAACTCGACCGTAAGAAAAATTAACCTTGCCAAAGGTGTCAGAAAAACTGTTATCGATCGGTAATTGAATTATGCTCAGCTTTGCAGCGATCGAACAAAATGCCAATTTAGATGTGAAAACTCTATACGCTACGGGTACTGTCTTGCAACAGCAAGGAAAAATAGCAGCAGCAATTGACAGTTACCAGCAAGCGATATCCTGTTGGAAAAACAACCCCGAACCGGCACTTTTACCCTGGGTGGCGAATGCCTGCAGCAATTGGGGCTGCATTCTGGTACAGGAAGGCAAATTTGATGAAGCAGTTGCGGTTTTTCAAGCAGGAATAGCGATCGCGCCCGATGATGCTCCGCTGTACAATAATTTAGGTATTGTACTGTTGGAACTGCAAAAGCCGGAACAGGCGATCGCTATTTATCGGCGGGCGATCGAGTTGGATTCAGAATTAGTTCTTGCCCGCTACAATTTGGGAAGAGCATTTCAACAATTGGGGTTCCATAATTTTGCTGGCGATTGTTTTGAACTGGTAATTAAGCAACAGCCCGATCGAGTTTGGGTCTGGGGCGATTTGGCAGTTTCGCTAATGGCCCGAGGTAAATTAGCTGAGGCGATGCTGTGTTTGCAACGATCGATTTCCCTGCAAAACGAGTTTGTTGCAGGTTTTTGCCGGCTCGTAGAAATGCGGTTGAATTCGACAGCAGAAATCAATGAACTCGATCGAGCTCAATTAGCCTGCGTCCGATTTCTCCGACAGTTGCAAGGAAAAGATCGATCGGGTTGTAGCATTGTCAATCTTGCTAGTAATTCACTACACCTGCCATCGTTGCTGTTGAATTTAGCAGAGACTTTCTGGCACATGGGAAATGTCTTGGCTGAGTACGGCGGATACGAACAAGCGGAAATTTATTATCAAAAAGCTTTACAAATTCAACCTAAAAATACCAATATTTATTTACGATTGGCTGATTGTTTGGCCCGCCAGCAACGATGGGCGGCAGCAATTGTAATTTACCGCATGGCAATCGCAATTGCAGGGGAGCGATCGGATATTTCCGAGGCGTTGCAAGGTGTCTTGAAACAGCAGCGGAAATTGCAGCTTAATCCCACAATCCGCCGGGAATTGAATCATCATCCAGAAGCCCGTCAGGGATTGAATCATCAGCAAACAATCCGCCAGGAATTAAATCATCAGTCAACAATCCGCCGGGGAATTAATTCCCCGTCTCATAGCGAAAGTCGTCGGTCGCCGACTGAGGAGGTTCAAATCCGGCATGGATTGCAGCATCAGCCAGAAGCCCGCCAGGAATTGAATCATCAGCCAACAATCCGCCGGGGAATTAATTCCCCGTCTCATAGCGAAAGTCGTCTGAAGACGACTGAAAAAGTTGCGGCAAATTCCACGTTGATGGAGGGCACCACAGGGACACGGCAGTGCCGTGTCCCTACAATCCCCAACGACGGTAGGGACACGGCACTGCCGTGTCCGACAATGCTGTTCGATCGCGCAAATCTGCTTGAAAAAAATCAAGAACTTACCAGTCCTCGACCGAGGACTTTCGCTATGAGGCAGGGGTTTAAACCCCTGCCGGATTTGCCGGAATGCGGGCTAGATTTCGGGCCGAATTTTGGGATGAATGCTCAATCTCAATTAACACAAAATATATCGTTTGCTAGTGAAAACAAACCGCAAAAATCAGAATGTGGCGGTTTAGATTGTCAGCGGTGTCTCCGGCGGATTTTCCAACAGTTTGAACCAGTCAATTTAGGCGAAAACCTGTATGCTTGTAACGGAAAAGGAGAGACTGCTGTTGAGTCGCCGGAAACCTTTGTAACCGTACTTCCAAAAGGGCGGGCTTGGATCGTACCGCAGAAAAATTCTTGGATGATTTGCAATGCGATCGCGATTATCGATGCACAAAATCGCCTCGTACCGGAACTTTCTCGCGAATATCCGGGTGAGTTACCGGGATGCACGAAACAACATTCTATCAGCCACAGATTTCTCAACTTACAACCGGAAGAATTGCCGCCTTTAGAACAGATAGACGGTACGGTGGCGGTATTGGCGGGACTTTCGGGAAATGTC
This sequence comes from Microcoleus sp., assembly GCA_051652045.1. Taxonomy (GTDB): domain Bacteria; phylum Cyanobacteriota; class Cyanobacteriia; order Cyanobacteriales; family Microcoleaceae; genus Microcoleus. The sequence continues at coordinate 7,914 of JBOFTL010000741.1, forward strand.
TATTTTCACTGGATGGTGGATGTTTTACCCCGCATCGAAATCCTGCAGCGTTGGGGTGTCAATCTGGAAGAGATCGACTGGTTTGTGGTGAATAGCTGCCAGCAATCTTTTCAGCGAGAAACCCTGAAAGCTTTGGGAATTCCTGAATATAAAATTATCGAGAGCGATCGCCATCCTTACATTCAAGCAGAAAAATTAATTGTTCCTTCTTTTGCTGGATATTTGGGTTGGCTTTCTCCACGAGGTTTGGAGTTTTTGAGGCAGGTTTTTTTAACTGGAAAATCTAGGCAATTTCCCGCAGATTTCGCTAGCGAGATTCCAGGGTTCGATCGGCAATTGCGTGTTTCTACGAAAACAACTGATTTGTCGCTGGAATCTCATTGTAGGGTGCGCACTGCGCACCTTACACCTCCTGATAGTGGTAGGGTGCGCACTGCGCACCTTACGTCACTGCCTGCTGAAAGTACGCCTCCTGACAGTTGTAGGGTGCGCACTGCGCACCTTACGCCACCGCCTGCTGAAACTACGCCTCCTGACAGTTGTAGGGTGCGCAGTGCGCACCTTACGTCACCTGAAACCAACTATTTTCCCCAGAAAAACTCGGTTTCTGAGAGCGATCGTGCAAATTCGATTTATCCAGAACGCATCTATATCAGCCGCAGCAAATGCAGCTACCGCCAAGTCATTAATGAAGATCGAGTAATTGAAATTTTAAGCGGATTTGGCTTTGTTTCAGTGCTATTAGAATCTATGACTTTTGGGGAGCAAATCGCTTTGTTTTCTCGGGCAAAAGTTATTGTGGCACCCCACGGTAGCGGTCTGACAAATATTATCTTCTGTTCTCCCGGAACAAAAGTAATTGAACTGACATCTCCTAATTATATCAGGCATTATTATTGGGCGATCGGTCAGCAGTTAGATCTCGCACATTATTACATAACCGGAGAGAGTTTTGATTGCTATCCCCTCCGACAGTTAATGTATCAAAATCCCTTGACTGAGGATATTTTAGTTAATTTAACTTCTCTCAAGAACATGATGGTAGAGATGAATCTTGTACCGTCAAAAAAATCACTAAATTTAAATTTATCAATTTCTCCCAAAAATCGGAGTGCTGTTATGAATCAAGAATCGGCAGATTATTTCCACAAAAGGGCTGAATTTTATCTAGCACAAGGCAAGTTAAGTGATGCCCTAACTGCCTGCGAGCAAGCCCTGAAACACCAATCAGATTTTGCACCAGCTTGCAATACTTTGGGCAAGATATGTCAGGCACAAGGTAATTTATCTCAAGCCAAGCAGTGGTATACAAAAGCTCTAGAATTGCAGCCGAATTTGCCTGAAGTTTATACTAACTTGTCGGTGCTGTACGCACAAGAAAAAAATTGGGAGATGGCTTTACTCTGTCACCAAAAGTTAAGTGCCGTGCCGCCGCAGAATCCTGTAAATCATCAGAATAATAATAACAACGTTCAAAATGTTTTAGCTCTCAATCCCGACGATATTGAAGTATACATTCAAGGTGCCGAGTCGTTTTACGCTCAAAGAAAATACGAACAGTCGGCGGCAGCTTGTCTGCGAGTTATTCAAGTTAAACCGGAGGCGAGGGTTTATAAAATTTTGGGTAATGCTAGGCAAGCTCAAGGTAGGATGGATGAAGCAAAAAACTGCTACGGTAAGGCGATCGAACTTGACCCAGATTATGCTGAAGCTTACACTAATTTGGGGACGCTTTACGCTCAGGAACAGCAGTGGCAATCGGCGATCGCATTTTACCAAAAAGCGATCGCCCTGCAACCGAATTTAGCATCATCTTACCGCAATTTAGCTCGGGTGCGGACACAAATGGGAGAGCTAGCGGAGGCTGATGAGTGTTGGTTTAAAGCCTATTCTTTGGAACCGGATAAGGCAACTCCTGAAGAACATATCAATCTGGGCGATAGCTTTTTAAAACAGAATCAAGTAACGCAGGCGATTCGCTGTTACTGTCACGCGATCGAGTTAAATCCTAATTCCAATGAGGCTTACCATAGTTTAGGAAATGCGCTGAAAGTTCAGAAAAGATTGCAGGAAGAAGCTGCTAATTATCGCAAAATTATTGAAAGACCTGCTAATATTTTTGGCGATTTGTTCAAGACGGTAGTCGTGAGCTTAAATGCCAAATCTGAGTTGCCTGAAAAATTGCAAAAACCTGCTTTGCGGGGCAATGAGGCTGCTAATTCTTTAGCTGTCGAACAGCCAATTTCTGCTCCTGAAAAACCTCACGATCTGCCGCAGCAGCAAACAGCAGTACCGCAGCAATTAAATGCGATCGCCCCTGCTACCAATTCGATCGATGTGTTGTCCCAGGTGATGGGAACTAACAGCGGTTTTACGGAAGATTTTCAGCAGCAGGAAACTGCGCAAGCAAATAGCAGTTTTCCAGCAGATTTTTGGCAGCAAGAAGGGGCAGCTAATTGCATTCAAAAAGCGGAAGCTTATTGTGCAAAAGAACAGTTCGATCGAGCGCTTGTTGAATGCCAGCGAGCGATTGAGATTCAACCAGAATCGGTTGTTGCTTGGAAATTGCGGGGCAATATTTTGCAAGAACAAGGGAATTTAGCAGGGGCG
>JBOFTL010000742.1:0-3220 GCA_051652045.1 Microcoleus sp.
CGCACTATAAAATCAAAACTGAGATGCTCCCCATGAATCCTTCGTTACGATCGGAATCTCTGCGATTGCTTCGCTGTCGCTCGCAATGACAACAGGCTGGAATCTTTGCGATTGCTTCGCTGCGATCGCAATGACAAAATATCGATCGCGATGACAAAATAGAGATAATTACTGGTACTAATTATCGATCGCTCCCAAGGCCTCCAATGTTGCTTTTTGAGCTTCCGTAATGCCAGTGACTCCGGCAATATTCATCCCTTCATAGGGTCGATCGACTTTGAGAGTTTTCCAACACTTACCCGTGTTTGTATCCCAAAGTTTAATCGTTTCATCCTCGCCCGCACTCGCGAGCAAATCCTTAGTCGGATGCCAAACAACTGACCAAATAGAGTTACTATGTCCTTGAAAAATTTGGAGGCATTTACCCCGATCGACATCCCAAAGCCGCACAGTTCGATCGCCCCCCGCACTCGCCAGTATTTGACCGTCCGGACTCCAAGCAATCGATCGCACGGAATCATCGTGTCCTGTCAATCGCTGCAAACACTTACCGTTACTTGCATTCCACAAACATACGGTGCGATCGTCGCTGCTGCTAGCCAAGGTTTTGCCATCCGGACTCCAGGCAATAGACCACACCCAACTGGTATGTCCTGACAAAACTTGCAAACATTCGCCGCTACTGACATTCCAAAGTGCGATCGTTCGATCGGTACTGCAACTTGCCAGGGTTTTGCCATCGGGACTCCAAGCAACGGACCACACCCAACCGGTATGTCCTGACAGTATATTCAAACATTGACCGGTATGGGCGTCCCACAGCCCGATCGTCAGATCCGTACCGCAACTGGCGAGGATATACCCCCCTTCGGTTCCCCCCTTAGCAAGGGGGGAAAGTAGAGGGATGGGACTCCAGGCTATAAATCGCACCCAATGGTGATGTCCTAATAATGTTTTTTCGCAACGCCCATTTTTAGCATCCCACAGTCGGATCGTGCAATCGGCACTGCTGCTGGCCAGGGTTTGCCCGTCGGGACTCCAAGCTGCAGACCAAATCGACTCGCTGTGTCCTCGCAATGCGGCGGCAGGTTGGGCGCGATCGAGATTCCACAGGCGGATCGCTCGATCGTCACTGCTGGCAAGGGTTTGACCGTCGGGACTCCAAGCCAGGGACCAGATCGACTGAGTGTGTCCTCGCAGCACTTTTAGAGAATGACCGCTATCGGTGTCCCAAAATCGCACGGTGCGATCGAAACTACCGCTAACTAGCTTGCGTCCGCCTGTCTCCCACGCGACACACCACACCGGGCTGCCGTGCCCCTGCAAAGTTTTTAAACAATTGCCGTTATTAGCATCCCACAGCCGAATCGTGCGATCGTCACTGCCGCTAGCGAGAATTTGGCCGTCGGGGCTCCAAGCCAGAGTCCTCACCCAATTTTGATGTCCTTGCAGGAGATGCTGGCATCGATCGCTTTCGACATCCCAAATCTTGACAATGGGGCTGATGCCGCCGATGGCGATTGTTTTGCCATCTGGATTCCAAGCGATCGATCGAATTCGATCGCCCTGCTGTTCGATCGTTCTGAGATACTCACCGCTACCGGCCTGCCAAAATCGGATCGTTCCATCATCACTACCGCTTGCCAAAACTTGTCCGTCGGGAGTCCAAGCTAGCGACCAAATCCAGTTTTGATGACCGTTAAGAACTTGCAAACATTGACCGTCGATCGTATCCCAAAATCGGATCGTTCGATCGGCACCGGCACTAGCAATTATCTGTTGGGTTGGATGCCACGCGATCGTCCAAATCGAGTCATCATGACCCTGACAGGTATTGAGACACCGGCCGTTACTAATATCCCACAACCGCACAGTGCGATCGAGGCTGCTGCTGGCTAGAGTTTGCCCGTCCGGACTCCAAGCTAGTGCAAAAATCCAATTGGTATGTCCTGTTAAAGTGGCGATCGGTTGATGGTTGCTGGTTTCCCACAAGCGAATTTCACCGCGACTGTCACCTGTGGCTAATATTTGACCGTCAGGACTCAAGGCTACTACAAAAACTAGGGCAAAGTTTTGAGTGAAGGATGATTTTGTTAAGTTTGCGCCTTGAAAATTGACGCGATGTAAATTCATGTCCTGCAAGCAAGCGTGCCACAAATCCAGGTAGGAAAAGTCATATCCCGTTAAATCGATATCTAGGAAACGATACAGATTGAAGAGATTTCCTCCGGCGTACCGACAGGTTCGATCGAATTTTTCTGAATTGTTACGCAGCAGTTCTAGAAGTTCTCGCAGTTTTTGTTCTACCAGATGGGATGCGAGGATTCGATCGGAAAGTCTGGAGACAATTGTGGCTAAAATCAGCCGATTTTGAGTTTCCCAAATGTAGTTTTTGACAGTTGTTTTGGTTAAGGCATAGCTGGAAAGTAAATTTAGTTTTCCTGCTGCTAATTCTGTTACAATTTGCTCGACTAAACGCTCGGTTACGTATTCCATAACTACAGGTTGTTGCGTGTAATTTCCCGAGCGTTTTTCAATCAGCGATCGCCAAGATAATCTTTCTAAGGCTTCTAGCAATTGAGCGTTAGAAACAGTTTGCACGAGATCTTCTTGCAGTTGCGAGATATTTGTCCATTCTCGATCGATCGCCAGCCAGTACATAATGTTTTGCTCCAATTCAGACAGCCGATCGAATTGACAATCTAGCAGCCGGCGCAATCCATTAAATACTAAAGTTTCCTGTGCCAAAAACAGCTCGATCTCCCCGTCGAATAAATCGCGAATTGAAGTTGCGACAATTTTTAATGCTAAAGGGTTGCAGCGATAGCGATCGCACAATTCCTGTTTTTGACTTTCTAAACCAATTAAACCAGTTATTTCGATCGATGCTGCTGCTGCTTCTGGAGAACCGCCTAAAGGCAAGCTGCGGATTGTTAACTCTCCCCCTTCTAGTTGAGCGAATTGAGAGGATTTTTCCCGAGAGGTTAACACCAAACAACTTTGATGGCGAGTTTCGGCGATCGCGCGCAATAACTCTCCATAGGCTTCATAACCGGGAAGGTATTCTCCGGTACGATCGCCTGTTTGCAGTAAAGTTTCAGCATTGTCTAAAACTATCAAACAGCGTCGATCGCGCAGGCACTTCAGCAAGCTACTTAAATCTGCTTTAGTATCTTGTTGGCTTGATAGGAATGGCACTAATTCTGCTAACAAGATTTCT
>JBOFTL010000743.1:0-3222 GCA_051652045.1 Microcoleus sp.
GCCAAGTTTTTTCAGGATTGTAAGTCAGGTAAGAACGTTTTTCTGCAACACCCGTAACCGGAGATTCGGTGAATTCAAAGTCGTGCAGAAAATCGATTTTTTCGACGCTGGCTGTCAGCATGAATTGCTGGAGATTTCCCAGTTTGACTGGGGTATTGTCGGAGTGTCCGTCGCGAAGTTCTTTCATCAATTCTAGCAGGGCTTCGCGGCCGGTTTCCAGCATGGCGTGAGTTAGCATCAGGGTGACTGTAGGGCGTCCTAACTGATACCAGTAGCGGTGAATGTGAGCGATTTCACTCTTGATTTTTGCGACTAAAAAATGGTAGTCTAGAGTTAGGTAAAATTCTTGTCTGTCTAAAAATGATGGCAGAAAGACGATCGCCTCGCCGCGAATTTTAAATACCCGAGAAGTAGTCAAACTCCTCAGCCGACGCACGGGACGGCCGGTCAAACCCAATCGATCGTTGCGTCCGATTTGGGTGTAAACTGCGGACAATTCTTTTGTTTGGCGGACTTGAATCGGTTCTACTTGTTTTGGTGTTTGGGCTGCGATTCCATTGGCTGCTAATTCTGCTTGCAAATCTGCATCTTCTGCTAACAGGGCAATTTGTACTAATCGTTCTCCGTGACGCCCGATCGAAAGATGTCTTCCTAACGGATCTATGTCGCCAACTGCGATTAATTCTTCGTCTAGCAATTGACCTAAAAAGTACAAGCTTTGCGCCCAAACTAGAGGAATATTTTCATTTGGCAAGCGAGTTTGACTTTGGGGATTTGCTTTTTCGGCATCGATGTTTTCCTTGGGTACGTAATACAATTCAGGAAGCAGATGCAAGTTCGTTAGCGTAGCCCTCGAAGAGGATCGCTCCACGGTTAAACTCGCCAAATGCTGTTTGTATTCTGCTGTTTGCGCTCGATCGCCCTTAAATATGCCGTCTAAAAATAGATAGGTAAAGAACAAAGGCCATTCGCATTCAATGCGATCGAACTGCTTTAATTCTGTAGGTTCGTAATGCAGGCGATCGGCATCTTCTAAAACTGTTTGATGTCCGTCCCGTAAAAACCGCTTGCAACCGTATTTACCCTGCAATTTATCAACAATTTTATTTCTCGTCCGCTCTACTAATTCTCGATTTTCCACCGCAAAAGCCGGAAAACTAATGACACTTAATAAAGCAGCATCTACTTCTTTGGAACTAGATTCGCGGGGTAACAGTGATTCCAAAGTAATGCGACTTCTGGCAAGTTCATCGGGTAAAACGTGAATTACAGAGGCTTGAGAACCGTTAACTCCGAATAAATCCAAACCATTCATCGCTTCGAGGGCTGCTTTTGCCATGCCGATCGAACTTGCATTCAATTCAGCATTACCGCGATTGATTTTATGCCCCCTTTCCCAAATTCCGTAATCGGGAGTGCGGTAGGTTCTGCCGATGTAATAAACTAGATTTTGAATAAAATTGACTTCATCGATCGTAAAAATTATATGCAAGCCCGAAGCCGTCATTTGAGCGAGCATTAATAAGAATATTGATGTAGCGTCTAACTGCAAATGTCCCCATTTGTCATCGCCGACAACTATATTTCCCGTTTGAGTATTGTATTTAGCATGGAGGGCATCTAAGGGCGACTGAGTATTTTTAAAACGCTCGACTTTATGCGCTTGCTGCATCATCGCAAACATCAAACCGCGCATCAATTTAATCGTACTGTGTTCGAGTTCAAAAGTGCGACCCCGATCGCCATCAATTTTGCGGTAAGCTAAACCCAAACCCCAAACTGCCAAAATGCTGTAAACGTTATCCCGCACCCAAGCATCCGTGTAGTCGCCGTGGGCGTTAACGGCCGTACTCGCCGGAAGCAAGCCCGTAATCGGGTTTTGGCGCGAGAGGATGACGGTTTTGATTTGGTGGTAGTAATAATCTAACTTAGTTTGCCGCTGAGATGTTGCGATCGCCATTTGATTTTCCTTTTTTCCTGATGCGAGCTGAAATGCGGTGAATAGATTTTTAAATATATCAGAGATTGGAGCTTTCTGTACCAGTCTCCTTCGTTAATTTCCGCAACAAAATCGGCAGCGTGCAATACATTCAGAATGTTTGAATTTTTATTAAATTTGCAATTTTTCCCAGCCGAGGAGGTAACAGCTATGTCTCGCAACACCAACAACGATCGTAACACCGTTCCGTTTGTAAAAATCGTCTATACCACAGTCAAAACTAACGGTAAAGTCGAGTTAGTACCGCTGGAATGGTACGCAGATGGTTCTGTGAAAAAATGCCAATAGTTTCTGATGTGCGGCTTTGGCGATTTTAGATTGGAAGATTTAAAATTGATGCGCCGCCACACGGGATAGCGATTTTAGATTTGAGATTGGAAAAATTAAAATTGACGCGCTGCCGCACGAGATGTCATTAAGATATGACAATCGATCGTCTTGTCAATAACGCCAGCAACTGGCATAATTAGTAGCGTGCGATTTGCGATTTGCGATTGAAGATTTGCGATTGGAAAATCTCACCTTGACACCTGCAGCATACAGGATCGTGAGTTATCTAAAATCTAAAATCTAAAATCTAAAATAGTAATAACTAGGTGTGTAGGAATCTTAGAGAACGGAATATGGATCGATCGAACTCGCAATTTTCAGTCTTGGGACTACCTGTTCACATATTAGATGATGGCGCGGGTTGGCTGATGGAACGCCTGCATCAAGGATTGGGAAGTCACGTCGTGACGCTAAATGCAGAAATGGCAATGCAAGCAGAAAAGAACCCAGCTTTAGCCAGTGCCATAAAATCTGCAGATCTCGTAATTCCCGACGGTGCGGGAGTAGTATTGTACTTGCGGCTGCGCGGCAAACCGGTACGGCGACTTCCGGGTATTGAACTAGCAGAATCGCTGCTGCAAGAAGCAGGAAAATTACCAGATTTGGGACCAATATTTTTCTTTGGAGGTTCTCCCGGAGTAGCAACAGAAGCGGCAGCTAATTGGCAGCAAAAATCTAATGGATTGTCGATCGTTTCTCAACACGGCTACCTGTCACAAGAGCAAGAACAAGACTTGCAAGAAACCCTGAAAAAAATGCAGCCGCCGATCGTTTTTGTAGGCTTGGGAGTACCCCGCCAAGAACTTTGGATTGCAGAAAACCGACATCTTTGTCCGCAGTCAATTTGGGTGGGAGTAGGTGGCAGTTTCGACATTTGGGCGGGAACCAAAACC
>JBOFTL010000744.1:0-13416 GCA_051652045.1 Microcoleus sp.
AACTCTCAACTGACTAATAATCCATCTTCTCGATATGTTCCCGAATTTCATTCAGGTCTATATACCGATCTGTAGCATTTCGCAACTCTCTGGCAATCATCCCTTCAGTGGATACCACAGTAATATGAGTATTTTTCGAGCGCAACAGTTCGATCGCCCGTTCAAAATCACCATCACCACTAAACAGAACCACTTGGTCGTACTGATCCACCGTATTAAACATATCAACAACAATTTCTATGTCTAAATTAGCTTTTTGAGAATATCTACCCGACGCATCGTCGTAATATTCCTTAAGGATTTTAGTGCGAACCGTGTAACCCAGACTGATCAAAGCATCTCGAAATCCTCTTTGATCTTGAGGGTCTTTCAGACCGGTATACCAGAAAGCATTAATCAAGATGACATTCGGCTGCGAAGTTTTGAAATATTCGAGCACCCTGCGGGGATCAAAAAACCAACCGTTCTTTTGTTGAGCGTAAAACATATTGTTCCCGTCCACAAAAATAGAAAGGCGGTTCATTAAGTTTGTCATAGAAACTTAGACCTAATAATTGTAGAAAGAATTCAATCTAAATATCAGATTTTAGCAATAAGAAGCTAACTGAGGCAATAGATTAAATGCCAGAAAACTCCATCCCCCCAGTATTTCATATTTTAGGCTCTACCGCCACAGAGCCATTTTAAGGCTGCCAGCTCGATCGAGCTGTCCAAACAACCCAAACGCTCTTTAACTCGATCGTGACTGCCCTGTCAAGGTTAATGAAAGCGTCGCAACCTAACTCACCTATCGCCTGTTGGCAAAGCGGCAGCAAATTTACAGTAGTTTTCGCTCATTTAACAACAGCCTAACTCAGCTCAAGCCTTTTTACTCTCAAGAGCCCAGCGAGCCAACTCAGTACGGTTGTGCAAACCCGTTTTGCCCAGCATATTGCTGACGTGGCTTTCGATCGTCCGCTGGCTGACATTCATAATATCGGCAATCTCGCGGTTTGCCATGCCCTGGGCCACCAACTGCACCACCTTTAACTCAGTTGGAGTCAATTCGACATTGCGGCGGACCTTAATTTTCGGACCGCTTTCAATACCTTGATTTTGATGCCGGATCAATCGCGATGCTGCTTTGAGAGATGATTCTACTTGAGCTACAAGTTCTTCCGGTTCAAAAGGCTTGACTATATAAACATCCGCCCCCGTACTCAATCCTTTTACTCTGTCTTGACTTTGGCCTTTAGCTGACAGGAAAAGCACTGGAATCCAGTTAGTGCGGGGGTCTTCTCTGATGTGTTTGACTAAAGTGTACCCGTCCATTTCAGGCATCATCACATCACAGATGATCAAGTCGGGAATTTCTTGTTCGAGCTTTTCCAGAGCATCTCTACCGTTTTCTGCGGTGACGACATTGTAACCCCGAAATTCTAAGTAATCCTTGACCAGCAAGATCAAGTTCGGGTCGTCATCAACCAGCATCAAGCGTTTTTGCTCTCCTGCATTAGTTTCTTTCATTGAGATTTCCCGCTAGAGTATCCCGCCGCTTTCCTACCACTCCTGTAGGTTGTCGCATCTCCTGCTGGCGGGAGTGTGCGGAACCTTCGGGTGTGAGAAAGTGGTGGCGAGAGGAAAGCGGGGCGGGTTTTACCGCTTTCCAAGCTGTTACCTGAACCCATTTGTGAATTCCGGGAGAGTAGCAACGAAGCCACAACCTTTAGGGGGCAAGCCCTGAGACGTTCGGCTAACAGGACGAACGTTATTGTTTGCTTCATCAAACGTACTCAAACTTAACTAAAGTTAGTTTTAGTTGATGTTTGTTTTCCCAGGCTGTCGGATAGTCGGCGATCCCAATACGAGCGGGCTATCCTTCGGATTGCCGGGGATTCCCAATTCAAAATATTGATACTGGCATTTACTATTGTGTATAGAAATTTTAACCGACTCCCTACCTACGTATTTAACTGTTTCTAGTGTAGTTTGGCAAACCGCCCGCTGTCTGCTGTTGAGAAGGGACTATTTGCTTGGTTCCCTGTTCCCATAATTTATCCGTATATCCCTGTCCGAATCCGTGTAGTGCCTTCCTTCTGCCGTTTTCCTTGGGGTTGTTACAGTTAGATATTTGGTTCGATCGAAGTCGGTGCTGGCAAAGGATGAGTCAAGAAGGCATATTCTCGAACTACCCTCGAACCGATGAGATGCTCTTGAATAATTCTTTCGATGACGGGAGGTGTAGCGTTACGATACCAAACCCCATCTGGATAGACTACCGCGATCGGACCTTGAGAGCAGACTCGGAGACAATTGGCTTTAGTGCGAAAAATGCAGCCGGGAGGAGCGGCTCCAGGCTTGTCCAATCCCAATTCTTGCAAGCGTTTTTTTAAGTAATTCCAAGCCTCCAGACTGGTTGCTCGATCGCAGCACTTGGGTACGCTTTGGTCGGCACAGATAAAAATATGGCGCTCGATTTGAGAAAGTCCCAGGCTTTGGACGCAAGCCCTCAAACCTCGATCGCAATATTCACCCTCGTTTTCTGTCATTGTATTTATTCAGAATCTTTATCCTATCAAGAAAATACGTCTCCAACCATCCTTTTGGGACGATGAGTATGTCGATCGTATGATATCTCAGTAGAATGCGACAAGATCTGCCGCCAGAGTTCGGGTTCTTGTCGGAGCGCGATATCCACTCTTAAATTGTTACCAATTACCAATTTCCTCCGCTACGCTCGGCCCATTACCAATTACCAATTACCAATTACCAATTACCCAATTTCGATGTCTCCTCAAAAAAGTTGGTAAACTCTTCATGCAGCTTTCCCTCAGATGCAATAGACATCTCCTAAAAAGATTATGGAACCCTTGCCCTATCTAGACAAAAACCTAATTTTGCCAGATGTCTAATTAATTCTTGTACCTGTCTTTGAGTGAGCCGTTTTGCATTAAGACATTTTTTCTTTCCCATTTTGACTGCAAGCCAATAGAAATCTCGTTTTTATCGTAGTCTAGATCCCCCTCGCATCCGGTGCCACTTGCTCCTGAAAGGGAAACCCCAAGATCGCAGTGGCTCCCCTGAAAAAAGGAGACTTTAAGAAGACTCTTGTCCCTCCCTAAAAAAGGTGGACTTGAAGCAGACTCTTGTTCTGTGTGTCAACCCCCCTTCTTAAGGTAGGGGGATCGAACGTTAAATCGCCAGACAGCAGTCTGTAACTACCTCAGACAACCGATTTGACAGCACAGCAATACCACTTTCCCACTCTCCCATTCCCCTACCCTATTGCCGGTTCGGAAACCCGTACTGATAAATAAGTTGCGATCGCCCCCGCCAGACAGATAAATTAGCACTCATGAAGCGAGAGTGCTAATATCTTAGTTGTCAGTGGCAGCAGACAAAAATAGCAACCGCTGACAGCTCAACAACAACAATCTGTAGATCGGAGATTTATTTATGGCAGCAGTATCACTGAGTGTTTCTACCGTTAAACCGTTAGGCGAGCGCGTGTTTGTCAAAGTCAGCGCTAGCGAAGAAAAAACTGCCGGTGGCATCCTCCTACCCGATACAGCCAAAGAAAAGCCCCAAGTAGGCGAAGTTGCAGCAGTGGGCCCCGGCAAGCGCAACGATGACGGCAGCCGCACTGAAATGGAAGTCAAAGTCGGCGACAAAGTTCTTTACTCGAAGTACGCCGGCACAGATATCAAACTCGGCACCGACGAATACGTCCTGCTTGCCGAAAAAGACATTCTGGCGATTGTGAACTAATCAGTCATCGATCGTCAGTCATCAGTCATTAGTTAGCAACTCCATAGCTAATGACCTCATGACAAAGATCTGACATCCACGCATCAACTCATCTAAAACCCAAAGAAATCATCAAAAACTATGGCTAAGCGTATCATCTACAACGAAAACGCACGTCGCGCCCTCGAACGCGGTATGGACATTCTTGCCGAAGCAGTAGCAGTTACCCTCGGTCCCAAAGGCCGTAACGTGGTACTCGAAAAGAAATTTGGTGCTCCTCAAATCGTCAATGACGGCGTGACAATCGCCAAAGAAATCGAACTCGAAGATCACGTCGAAAACACAGGTGTTGCGCTGATCCGTCAAGCCGCTTCCAAAACCAACGACGCAGCAGGCGACGGCACCACCACCGCTACCGTTTTGGCTCACGCAATGGTCAAAGAAGGCCTGCGCAACGTAGCAGCCGGTGCAAATGCGATCGCCCTCAAGCGCGGTGTGGACAAAGCCACCAGCTTCTTGGTAGACAAAATCGCCGAACACGCCAAACAAGTAGAAGATTCCAAAGCCATCGCTCAAGTTGGTTCCATCTCTGCCGGTAACGACGATGAAGTCGGTCAAATGATTGCTAACGCAATGGACAAGGTGGGCAAAGAAGGCGTGATTTCCCTGGAAGAAGGTAAATCCATGACCACCGAATTGGAAATCACCGAAGGGATGCGCTTCGACAAAGGCTACATTTCTCCCTACTTCGTCACCGACGCCGAGCGCATGGAAGCTGTTCTCGAAGAACCTTTCATCTTGCTGACAGACAAGAAAATCGGCTTGGTACAAGACTTAGTACCCGTGCTCGAACAAGTAGCCCGTGCAGGTCGCCCGCTGGTAATCATTGCTGAAGATATCGAGAAAGAAGCTTTAGCTACTCTCGTTGTCAACAAACTGCGCGGCGTACTCAACGTAACTGCTGTCAAAGCACCTGGTTTTGGCGATCGGCGCAAAGCCATGTTAGAAGATATCGCTGTTTTGACCGGCGGTCAACTAATTACCGAAGATGCCGGTTTGAAACTGGAAAACGCCAAGCTGGATATGCTGGGCAAATCCCGCCGCATCACCATCACCAAAGACAACACCACGATTGTTGCCGAAGGTAACGAAGTTGCGGTCAAGTCGCGCTGCGAGCAAATCCGCCGTCAAATGGACGAAACCGAATCTTCCTACGACAGAGAGAAGCTGCAAGAGCGTTTGGCTAAATTGGCCGGTGGTGTTGCAGTGATCAAAGTCGGCGCTGCGACTGAAACCGAAATGAAAGATCGCAAACTGCGTTTGGAAGATGCGATCAACGCTACCAAAGCTGCTGTCGAAGAAGGCATTGTCCCCGGTGGCGGTACAACTTTGGCTCACCTGACTCCTCAATTGGAAGAGTGGGCAAATAGCAGTCTCACCGGCGAAGAATTGACCGGCGCTTTGATCGTGGCCCGTGCTTTGGCTGCTCCTCTGAAGCGGATTGCTGAAAACGCTGGTTTGAATGGCGCTGTGATTGCTGAGCGCGTGAAAGAGAAGGATTTCAACGTCGGTTTCAACGCAGCCACAAATGAATTTGTCGATATGTTTGAAGCTGGTATTGTTGACCCGGCAAAGGTGACTCGTTCGGCTCTGCAAAATGCTGCATCTATTGCTGGCATGGTGCTGACCACCGAGTGCATCGTGGTTGACAAGCCCGAACCGAAGGATGGCGCTCCTGCGGGCGCTGGTGCCGGCATGGGCGGCGGCGACTTCGATTACTAATCGTCTTTAAACTAGGTGGGGGCGCTTGTGCCCCTGCCTAGTTTATTTTAATTGGGTAGTTGATTAATACATCAAGCTATCATAGTAGTGTACTCTCTACTATACTGAGAGGCGCTATGAAAGCTGAAGTTCTTAAAAGATTATTTAGGGCGATCGCCAGTGCCGACACTGAGGCGATCGACAAACTCACACACATAGTTATTCAGGAAGAACGCCAGAAAGGACACACGCTGTTAGCCGACCAATTAGAGAATATTACTAAAAAGAGCCAGAAAGAGAAATCAACCTCTAATGGCAAATCGGCTTCGCCAGTACCAGAAAGTCTGCAAGCTCTCAGCGAACTACCGACGAGTAAGCGATTAAATCTTCCTTTAGTGACTGTTATGGGAAGGGAAAAATTGCGGCATCACATGGTGCTTCCTGAAGTTATTGAAAAACGCTTCCAACGAATTGAGCGCGAGTATGCAGCAAGAGATAGGCTTGCTCATCACGGACTCCGCTACAGACAAAAAATTCTTTTGTACGGCCTTCCAGGCTGTGGTAAAACACTCGGAGCAGAGCGTTTAGCTTGGAATACAGGTTTACCACTTCTCAAAGTTCGATTTGATGCAATGGTATCATCTTTTTTAGGCGAAACAGCGAGTAATTTGAGGCTGGTTTTTGAAGAAGCATCAAAAAATCCATGTTTGTTGTTTCTTGACGAATGCGACTCAATTGCTAAATCAAGAGAGGACTATCAGGAAGTAGGAGAAATCAAGCGAGTGGTAAATACATTTCTTCAAATTTTGGATGAATATGAACCGACTTCTGGTCTGATTGTAGCAGCTACAAACCTCACAAAATCTCTTGATACTGCATTGTGGAGAAGATTTGACGATTTGATAGAAGTACCAAAGCCGGGAGAAAAAGAGTTAGAATTTATCCTAAAAGAAACATTATCTGCTGTTGAAATAGGCTCTATTAACTGGCCTGTACTCATCGATCGGATGAGAGATTTTTCTGCCGCTCAAGCTGTGAGGGTGGCACAAGATGCTGCTAAACGGGCAATTCTCGATCGTGAGGAGCTAGTCATTCACGAACACTTGGAAGAAGCGATTAAAGAAATAAAGGTTGGATAAACTTAATTTTTGGTGTTAGGAGAACTAAATGGTTGAACGTTCCGATCGATTTCCGCACATTCAGCTCAGGCTTACACGAGAAGGAATTGCTGCAAGTCCAAAAGGAGGAGGAAGAAAAGATGCTCAAACATTTACAAATTTGGGTGACAGGTGGGGACATGGTAGTAGGCTAAATAATTCTGTGTCATCCATAACTGCTAGCTGGAAAGATGCTCAAGAAACACGAGAAGAGGAAGAGGAACCTGAACTTCCTAAATCTCGACGTATTATCTTAAAAATAGATCCAAATTCTTTCGATCCAGAGAGTCTTAAATCCTATGGAATTGAGTTAATTGCAGAGTTAGAAGATGGATATATTATTGGTGCCTCAGCAGATTTAGAACTTAGCGAACTACAAAAGAAAATAGAAAAATTTATTAGAGAAGAATATGGTGGTGGAAAAGTTGCAGAAATCTGGGATCTGATAGATGGAATTAAAAAGCCAGAATACATTCTTTCGCCAGAGTTAATGGCTCATTGGGATCTAGTAAAAGATGACCAGATATACACGGTTGATGTAGGTATTGCTTGCTTAGGTATTAAATCCAAGTTGTCGGATTGTCCAAAAATACAAAAAGATGAAAGTGTCGAGCATTTTCAGGAAAGAGTCGATCGCTGGATTGACAAACGTAACTTAACCTATGAAGAATGGGATAATATAAAATCTGCAAGAGAAGATGAATTCACAGAATTTATTCAATACTATCACGGCCAAATATTAAGTATAGTTGATGGAAGTATTCCTCAATCTGCTCAATTACCCGATAGCTTTTCCTGTAGAATTCAAATCTCAGGGAAAGGATTAAAAGATTTAGTTTTTAACTTTCCTTATATTTTTGATGTCAGCGAGCCTGATATCTTTGCTGAATTGGTTGAAGGAGAAGCTTTATCTGATGGCGATCCTCCTACTTTTAAACTACAACCGCCGGAATTAAACTCTCCCACTGTATGTGTTATAGATAGTGGCATTCAAGAAAGGCATCCTCTTTTACAAGCAGCAATTGATTGCGATAATTCAAATTCTTGGGTGCCGGGAGAAACCAACCAAACTGCTGACCGTGTTAGTAATGGTGGACACGGAACTAGGGTGGCTGGTGCGGTAATTTACCCCATAACTATACCTCGTACTGGAAATAAACAAGCTGTGTGTTGGATTCAAAATGCCAGAGTCCTTGATGTTAATTGTCAACTACCTAAACAGCTATTTCCACCAAATTTAATTGGTGATATTGTGGATTTTTACCACAGTAAAACAAAAACTAGAATTTTTAATCATTCTATTACTGGGTCAGTCCCTTGTCACACTCAATATATGAGTCCTTGGGCAGCGGCAATCGATAATTTGACATGGGAGAATGATATATTGTTAGTTGTGGCAGCAGGTAATTTACCCTTCAGTGGAAGAATAGGATCTACAAGATTATCTGTCCAAGAGCATCTTGCAGCAAATAGGCCATGTCCAGATTATCTATTAAAAAATTCTTGTAGAATTGCTAACCCTGCACAAAGTTTTCAAGCCTTAACCGTTGGCTCAATTTCTCTAGCTTCTTATCATGCACTATCTTCTTCTTCCATATCACAAAAGGATAAACCGTCAGCTTTTTCATGTTCTGGGTTAGGAATTTGGGATACAATTAAACCCGAAGTAGTTGAATATGGTGGGGACTTTGTAAAAGATGAATCTATACCACCTAACATTACTTACCCTAAAGAAGTTTGCCCTGAATTAGTACGATCGACTTTGAATGGTGGTCCAGCAGTTGCTGCTGATACAGTAGGAACGTCATTTGCTGCGCCAAAAGTCAGCCATATTGCAGCGTGTATTGCTGCCGAGCTGCCTGATGAAAATTGCCTTTTATATCGTGCATTGATAGTGCAATCAGCCAGATGGCCAGAGTGGACAATGGCAGATAATATAGAGAAACTGCAAGTTATTCGTCAAATTGGTTATGGGCTTCCAAATATCGATCGCGCTTTAGGTAATTCTATCAATCGCATTACTTTGATTACAACAGGAAACCGTCGGATCAAAGCCAGACAGGCTCATATTTATCAAGTAAAATTGCCCGAACAATTGCGGACTCAAGGAGAAGAACATGAGGTTTTAGTCGAAGTTACTCTATCTTATAAAGCACAACCGCGTCGAACTCGTAGAAATCGCCGAAAATATCTTTTAACTTGGCTGGATTGGGATTGTAGCAAAAAGGGAGAAGATCCAGAAAAGTTTTTGGCAAGGATTTTAAAAGAGTATGATGCTACAGAGAATTCAGAAAAGGGAGAGGCAGTTTTTCAGTGGACTCTTGGTAAAAAAGCAAAAAATTATGGCAAAATTGATGGTGTTTCTAGAAGCGCGGGAACTATTCAAAAGGATTGGACTGTTGTCAAGTCATTTGAACTCAGAGAAGCATTTTGCATTGCAGTAGTTGGACATGAAGGTTGGAATAACGATCCAGATGCTTCAGCACCTTATTCTCTCGTTATTAGCTTTGAAGCAATAGCATCGAATATTCCCATTTACACTCCATTTGTTCAGGCTCAAGTCGCAATAGAATTAAAGCAGGAGGTAGAAATTAACTCAATATGATATAGCTAAATGCGATCGCACATGATATTTATCACCTTTAACTAATATTTAGTCTAACGATTCTCGAACGCATAAAATTGATTATAATAACCGCTACAACAGTTAGAACATTCTTAATTACTGAAATCCTTGCCTTAAGGTAATGCAAGATTTTTAGTCATCAGAAAACGCTGGTGGCGTTGATAGCCGACTCTGTGATAAAGACGCTGTGCTTCGGGATTTTCAAAATCTACTTCTAAATGAAGTGCTTGCACTCCCAAAACCCGGCACGCATCCTCTACAAATGCTAAAGTTTGAGTTCCAATTCCTTGTCCGCGATACTCCGATCGCAGATAAAACTCGTCTATAAATGCATCTCTACCTCGGTATTCTATACTGTAGCCTAGGGTCAGAATAATATAGCCGATCGCTCGATCGACTTGTTGAATTAGCCAGACTTTTCCCAAAGATGAATCGGCTAAAAATTTTTCTAAAACATCTCGATCGACTTTTTCATCGAAGGCCAATTTTTCTGTTTTATGAAACTCTTGCACGAGTTCTAAAAGTAACGTCAGATCGGCAATCTCTGCAACTCGGTAGCTAATTACCACAATACAACCTCAAAACTCAACAAGCGATCGATCCTTTGCTACTTACTCTAGCAATCGATCGCTCTACACTATGTTATAATATGCGATTGGATTGCGTCTCAAATTAAATACAGTCTAAATATTTTCACCCGCGCGATCGACAACTCATACTAAATTCGGGTTATTCATCCCATGATAAATCCTTAGTTGAAAGCCAAAAACTTTGCGATTGCTTCACTTCGTTCACAATGACCATAACAGAGGCCTTAAACCCGGATTTGGTATCAACCTCAAAGCCTCACTCTCTCAACAACCAATACAACATTTATGAAACTTTACCACACCCCCGTTTCCCCTAACTCCCGCCGCGTCTGGGTTGCCCTCCTCGAAAAACAGCTCGACTTTGAATTGATACAAATTCACTTGGACGGCGACCATTTAGAGCCGGAATTTGTCGCCATGAATCCTTTTAAACGCATCCCTGTTTTAGTTGATGGCGACTTCACTGTCTTTGAGTCTCTGGCAATTCTTGACTATTTAGAAACGAAGTATCCCGAACCGGCAATGCTGCCAAAAGATCCCAAAGATTTGGCAGTGGTGAAGATGGTGGAATTGGTGACAATTAATGAGATGATGCCTGCTGTTTACCCCCTTAGCAGCGAGAAAATGGGCTGGGGAATTCCCGAACCAGAGGCGATCGCCAAAGCTAAGGAAAAAGTTAATTCCGTGCTGGCTTTCTTTGAAAGTTTGTTGGACGATCGCCCTTATTTTGGTAGCAATAACGTAACTTTTGCCGAATGCGTTGCCGGGACGATCGTCCCTTTGTTTCCGTGGATTAATGTCTCCCTTGACGGCTATCCTAAAATTCAAGCTTGGTGCGATCGACTGCTTGCCCGTCCTGCTTGGCAACAAACTCAAATTACCCAGGAAGATTTGGTAGCTTTCTCTACTCGCAGACAACAATTTCTCGCCAAAACTCAAGCATAATGAACAAATCAATTGTCAACCGATCGCTCTTTTTTCTAGCTGTTTTTACCTGCATTCAATATTAATGTTGTCAGCTTCTCTAACTTTGTACGGTTGGCTGTTGTTGCTTTATCCCAGATAGTTCCGCAGAGAATATGGCGAATTAATGCTTCAGTTATTTCGCCATCTGATGTCAGATGCCATCCGACAGCGAGGCGTTTTAGGAGTAATAGAAGTTTGGTGGCGAGTTGCTGTAGAAGTGCTGGATACGTTATGGGAGCAGCATTCGATCGCTGCTAGTTTTTACCGCTATCGATACAGCCAACAAGCAGTGCTTTCCGTCTTAATTTTATTACTATTATTGGTAGTTGGTTGGCTGTATTTTACGTAAAACAAACAAAGTTATTTGTAGTAAGATCGTGTTCGATCGATTACTATAATATACGTAGGTTGGGTTGAACGCAGTGAAACCCAACACAATAGGATGTTGGGTTTTAACTTCATTAGATAACTGCTTACTGCTCTAGTCGCGGTCAATCGATCGGACACAATATAATGATTTTAGTCCCGATCGACCGAAATTCAGATGAAAGGACTGAAGTCCTTACTACAAACCTTTTTGATTAGTGCTAATTGTCTCGATCGACCGAAATTCAGATCAGAGGACTGAAGTCCTTACTACAAACATTTTTGATTAGTGCTAATTGTCTCGATCGACCGAAATTCAGATGAGAGGACTGAAGTCCTTACTACAAACATTTTTATTGGTATCACTCCGACTCTGATGAATCCAGATCGTCCAATCCGGGCCTCGGCATAGATGCTAATTTTGATTCATCTTCTAGGGGTAAAAAGAAAATTGTCAGCATACCGGGAATTACAGCCAGGGCGCTCATCAAGAAATAATTTTGATAGCCGAGACTCGCCTGCAAGTAGCCGCTAAAAACCCCCGGAATTAGAACTCCTGCGGCCATGAAGGCTGTAGTAATCGCGTAGTGAGATGCTTCGTATTCCGGGCGAACAGTTCGCATC
The DNA here is from genome assembly GCA_051652045.1 of Microcoleus sp. GTDB lineage: Bacteria > Cyanobacteriota > Cyanobacteriia > Cyanobacteriales > Microcoleaceae > Microcoleus. The sequence continues at coordinate 11,817 of JBOFTL010000744.1, forward strand.
AAAAACACTGTGTAGGCGGCTACGCCAAGTCCGTAAGTAAATTGCTCGATCGAATTTACGACATAAGCCCATTCAATTCCCGGTTGATTGATTGCTAACAACCAATACAACACGTTAGTTGAATTTTGCAGGATCGCCGTCGGCCACATCCATTTTTTCAGTCCTTGTTTCGCGATCAAATAGCCGCCCAGCAATCCTCCAATTAACAAAAACATCACCCCTAAAGTACCGGATAACAGACCCATGTCCGACGTAGAAACTGCTAATCCTCCTTTCTCAACTTTATCCATTAAAAATGGAGGTGCCATTTTAAAAGTCAAGGCATCGCCCAATCGAAAAATCAAGACATAAGCCACAATCCAAGCAATTTTATCTTGCTGGAAATAGGTTTTAAATGCCTCAACAAAGCTGGTTGTTTGTTGGGGTGCGCCTGTTTCCGCAGCATAATTTCTAGGATAGGGAAGATACCACCGCTGAAACAGATAAATCAGCACAAAAATCAGCGCGCAAATGCCAAAGGCTGTCGCCCATCCGTAGTTAAGCGGAGAAACGTTATAAGACGAACCGAAAAGTGACAGCGGAATCTCCTGATATGTTTTGGTATCGCCTGCATTTACCGGGATTAAATGCTGTTCTGCTAGTTTACCGGCCAAGAAAACCAAGACACCGCTACCGACAATCACGGCACCTCTATAAGCCGTATTGCGAACACCGACAAATAGTGCTTGTTGGTCTTTATTGAGAGTGTTTAAATAAAATCCGTCGATGGCGATGTCGTGAGTAGCTGAAACAAAGGCGATCGCTGTAAAGACAACCAGCGATATAATAATCCCCAGGGGTGTCAACACACCAAACGCTAGGAAAGCAAACAGAAAAGCACAAATGATTTCCGTTGTTAAAATCCACTTGCGTTTAGTTGAATACAAATCCACAACCGGACCCCACAAACCTTTTAAAACCCAAGGAAAAGACAACAGACTTGTCAATCCGATCAGTTCGTTGCTGGTTCCCATACCTTTCAAAAAAATCACCGACATTAAATTAACGACGGTGTAAGGTAGACCTTGAGCGAAGTACAATACTGATACCCACAATCCAGCGTTATGCTTTTTTTCCATTGCAGAGATACTTTTGCGAATTACTTATGTGATTTACAGAGAGCGATCGGGAATTTCCGGGCAACCAAACCGCTGTCATTACAAGTATATGGCATACTGCTGTCAGGGACAGCTACATCAAAAAAATCGTTTTGATGGTACCTTAGTGCAGGTGGCTTTTGAGATTTCAATGATGGCATCCCCAGCCTTGAAACAGAATATAAAGTATAAATAAATAATAAATACCAAGAGAGTTTTAGAGATTGGACCCGACACAACGACGATCGTCTAATAATTATTTATAATTTCTGATGGCTGATAATTTACTACCTGGGATCGGCGAACTTGGTCCCATAGCAAAAACAGAAGCTAATGCTTCTGCCCGATCGCTGGCTCACAGGGAAACTGTAACAAATCCCAAATATTTCCCATGAAACTACTTCACTCGATCGCCTTATTTCTCCTTTCCTTAACCCTAACTCTCTGGCTGGGCAGTTGCTCCT
>JBOFTL010000745.1:0-2297 GCA_051652045.1 Microcoleus sp.
CACCTTGGACTATTTTGTTTCCAGGTTTGTTAATTACTTCGATCGTTTTGGGTTTCAATCTTTTGGGTGATGGGTTGCGGGATACGTTCGATCGAGCTTGAGTTAGATCGGGGTGTTTAACCGCAGATGTCGGCGGATTAACGCTGATAAATGCTGATGGATGAATGTTGGTGGGTTGCTGGGAAAGTTATATTTTTTAGAGGTGACACGGAGTTTTAGCTCGAAGAGCAAAGTTTCAATAAAAATGCAGGAGATTGAGTGCCATGTCAGACGATCGAACTCAACCCAAGCCATACGATGCCGTCCAAGGCGGTCAAAATTTAATTCATACTTCCAATCCGATCGATGCTGCGGTTCTCGGAGGTATTCCCGGTGTTAAAAATCGTTTAGCCTCACCCTTTATTGAAGTGAGAATTGCAGCACTCTCCGATGCTCTCAAATACGGAGAAGCTGGTTTGGATTTGATATTTCAAGCTTTGCAAGATCGATCGATGCAAGTCAAATGTGCTGCGTATTCGCTGCTAAAAGATCGCAGTGACTTAAAGATTGAACCACAAATCAAAGACCATATTTTAGTTGAATTTGACGCGATCGCGATCGATAAGCACGGCAAAAAAAACACTCGTACTCGATCGCGCGCCTTCCATTTCCTGGAAAACTTAGGTTTTCTGGAAGGCTTAGGTAAGGAAATTGTATTAGAAATGGTTTATGTTCCCGGAGGCACATTTATGATGGGTTGGCCGACAGCCAATCCCGGTAAATACAATTGGGAAAATCCGCAACATCAAGTAACTATATCAGCGTTTTATGTCGGGAAATACCCAGTTACCCAAGTACAGTGGGAAGCAGTTATGGGAAATAATCCCTCGTATTTTCATTATGACCAACGTCCTGTAGAAATGGTAAGCTGGAATAAAGCTGCGGAATTTTGCCGGAAGCTTGCTGAAAAAACAGGTAAGAATTATCGATTACTTTCGGAATCAGAATGGGAATATGCTTGTCGCGCCCGAACAACAACTCTTTTCTATTTTGGCAACACAATTAACTCAGATTTAGTTAATTATTACGGTGATGTTTGCGGTACTTCGGCACAGCAGGGGGTGTATCGCCGGCAAACAACCGATGTGGGGAGTTTTCCTCCTAATTCATTTGGTTTGTACGATATGCACGGTAATGTTTGGGAATGGTGTAGCGACAGATGGCACCAAAACTATGACGGCGCACCGATTGACGGTACTTCTTGGGAAACGGGAACCTTTCAGTGTCGAGTAACGCGCGGTGGTTCCTGGAAAGACATTGCAATTGGTTGTCGCAGTGCGGTTCGTCACAGTTATGGGGCGGGTAATGGCAATTCGCAAATCGGTTTTCGCGTGGCTTTTGCTGCTTCGTAGTCGGGTGTTTTTCATCAAAAAATACCATCACCTTTTTGATACCAAGTCTGATTTTCATGCCCCATTTGTTATTATGGCAAGCGTCAGCTAAGTTATCGCAAAGACGGGTGCATCTCACTTTTGTAGCCCTCACCCTAAATCCCTCTCCCAAGTTTGGGAGAGGGACTTTGAAAATCTTGCTCCCCTTCTCCCAAGTTTGGGAGAAGGGGTTGGGGGATGAGGACAAATTTGCAAAACGCCAGATGCACCCGCAAAGACTCTGCCAGTGATGGAAAATTTACAGCAGATTCACCCAAAATAGGGTGCCGGTTCTCAAAATTGACCAGCTTCAAGGGGATACTGACGATAATTCTATCGACGATCGATCGTAACAAGAATTTTTCACAAGGTAGAGGAGAGATGTAGGGATGAAGCATTTGAGCGACAATTTACATTGAAAACGCGATATCTTAATATCCAAATGCTTCATCCTGCCCAACGATGGGGTTCCAAACACGATTGCTTCATCCTGCCCAATGATGGGACTCCAAACACGATCGAACTGTTGTTAACCTGTTGCTGCGGCTGGGTGAAGCATTTGGACATAAAATTATAAACGGGGAAACAGGAACAGTCGCCCAAATGCTTCACCCTTACATTTGGATTGTTTATTATCGATTGCTTCACGGTGCGATCGTAATAAAATCACCGCCAGAGTTGCAAACTCCGGCGGCCTGGGATAAATTAACAAACAACTAAACACTTACCGGCAAGAATACATTTGATGTAAAACTGCCGTGCAAACCGTAAGGAATGTGCTGTTTTAAATGCAGTCTTGCTACAGGCTCTTGCGCGATATCGCGAGCATCTAAAATGACTAAAGTCGATCGATGGTTGGCAGCATCATACATCAAAACTAGCAACCAA
>JBOFTL010000746.1:0-2288 GCA_051652045.1 Microcoleus sp.
CATAATGATTTTAGATTTTAGATTTTAGATTGAACAATTATCAATTGGTGGTAGCGCTCGATCGAACAAGTAAAAAATCAAAAAAGAATCGCGATCGTACTTAATAGAACTCTTTTGACTTTTTACTTGCGTACCGACGGTGGTAAATCTATTGATTCGATCGTAACTGCTGGTCAACTTTAGCAACAGCAGCATCGTGTTCTGCCTGGGTGCGGCTGAAGATGTGAGTGCCGTCATACCGAGCCATAAAATACAGGTAATCGGTATTTTCTGGAGCCAAAGTTGCCTCTAAACTCGGCAGTCCAGGAGCCGCGATCGGAGTTGGCGGCAGCCCCACATTTACGTAAGTATTGTAAGGAGAAGGTGTTTCCACTTGCTTAAAAGTCAGGGGTTTTTCCTTCGTTTGCCTGATGCCGAGGGCGTATTCCACCGTCGGATCTGCTCCCAATTTCATGCCTTTATTTAAGCGATTAGTAAACACTCCAGCAATGCGCTTGCGCTCCGAAGCAACCACAGATTCTTTTTCTACAATACTTGCGAGAGTCACCCATTCTTTCAAACTCAGCTTAGTATTTTTCTGATTTTGTTGGTAGACAGGCAAAGCTAACTCTTCGAAGCGTTTTAGCATTTGGTTTATAGCAGCTTGCGGAGTAATTCTGTCACCGTCTAGCTGGTAAGTATCCGGGTATAAAAACCCTTCCAAATGAGGCAATCCGCTGGGGAGCCAGGGATATTCGGCGTAGGGAACTTGGGTCGCCGCGGCCATAAATTCCTGAGCCGGAAAAAAGCCTTGCGTTTCAAAATAAGCTGCCATATCTCGCAGGGACCACCCTTCTGGAATCGTGAAACTCTGCTGCACTACTTCGCCGTTCCAAATTTTCTCAGCAACGGTGCTTAGGGGCTGAGTAGGTGACAACTGATAAGTCCCTGCTTTAAAGCCTCCCTCGCGGTTTTGCAGTGTCAGCCAGCGAGCCCACATATTCCATGCAGAGGCCGATCGAATCAACCCCGCAGCCTCTAAATCCCGACCGATTTTTTGACTGGAAGTACCCTCCGGGATTTGGATTGAAACTGCAGCATCTTCTGTCAGACTTCCCGAGGCTGAAGCTGTTTTTGGTGCCGCAGAGGCCCAGCTCCACCACGCCCATCCTTGCCACGCACCAAGACCCCAAATTACCGGCAGCAGGGCCAGATAAAACAACCATTTAGAGACTTGTCGGGGAGCTTTTCGGCCCTCGCGCGCGCTACCTTTTGTCAGTTGTTCTTTATTCATTGTCAGTTGTCCTCGATACTGTGCAATTTAACCAACGCAATTTAACTAACGACTAACGACTAATGACCTGAGATTGATGAGCAAAAAATTGCGGAAGCCCCATGATTGGCTGAGGCGTGAAGGGATTCGGCATTCGCGAAAAAAAATTCGATCGGCTGAGTATTTCGCTTGCGATCGAACAGTCAAACGAGCGGCTTGTTACCTGATGCCAAATACTTTCTAGTATCTACCTTTTCTTGACTTGTTATCTATTCTTCGAGATCGTCAAAGAATTGGTCTTCCAGCATTGGCAACAGCGGTTCCAGCTTTTGGTATTCTTCTGGCGAAAGCAATTCTGGCTTACCATCATCGCCCATGCGAGCCAGGATAAAAAACGGGTCTAGAGGCGTATAAATCGCGTATTCCTGTTCTTCGTGGTAGAAACTCGTCAGCCAGAGAAGTTCCTCAAAATCCGACTCTTCTTCGGAGTCTTTATTATTTGGAACCACATCCTCTTCGGGAAATTCCGGCAATTCGCCCACAACAGTTAATGTCACTGCCGTGCGCTGAAGCGCCAAATTCTGCTCTTGCAGCACAACTCTAGCAGTATCAAAAATTTTGTCAATTTCGGCCTCGTCTTCTACCAGAATTGCAGCTTCGTCTGAATCATCTCCGTGCCAAGTAAATATTTCCACTGGAGAGTCAATCGGCAGCAGTAAAACGTAGTCTTGACCTTCTACATTCAGAGAATATTCAACGTTGCAAGTCAGAGATCGCCCAACTTCATCAGTTAGGGTAACGGAAACCTCGTGGGAATTGCCATTGTCTTTGGGGTATGGGGATGAGGACATCGCGTGTAAGTAATTTTCCGATACTTTTTTGCTAAACCGCGCCTGCAAGGAGTCAGATCCCGTAGTTGCGGTTACAGTGTGCGCTGCAAACTTGCACAACCAGAATATCACGCCTTTGTTAAAAAATTATGGAGAGTGCGAGAGGGAGGGGGAGGGGAGATTTTAGATTTTAGATTTTAGATTTT
>JBOFTL010000747.1:0-2724 GCA_051652045.1 Microcoleus sp.
CAAGTTGGGGTGAATTGGTCAGGCAACTTGAATACAAGTGCGATTGGTACGGTCGCACTTTAATCAAAATAGACCGATGGTTTCCCAGTTCAAAACGGTGTTTTGAGTGCGGATACATTTTGGAAAAATTGCCGTTGAAGATTCGGGAGTGGGAGTGTCCCAATTGCGGGGCGCACCACGACCGAGATCTCAATGCAGCAAAAAATATTTTGGCGGCAGGGCTTGCCGTATCAGTCTGTGGAGCGACTGTAAGACCCGAACAGAGTAAGTCTGTTAAGGCAGGTGCAAAAAACCGATCCGGAAGGAAGCAGAAACCCAAATCGTGAGGCTTGGGAATCCTCGCCGTTCTACGGCGGGGTGGATGTCAACAATTTTATTAAGTATGTCCTCGGATTCAATTTGGATTGTCGGAACCGCCCGCAGCGGCAAAACCTCTCGTTTAATCGATCGGTTCTGTAAGTGGAGCAAAAGTGTCAAGTCGCAGCCAGCAAAGGTTTCAGAGATTGGCAGCAGCGGGCAAGACGCGATTCCCGACGGAATAGCTAAACGCTTCGTGCAGTCTGCACCAATGCTTCACGGACAGAAAGCAGGCTCGATTTTGGTGTTAGCAGCTAACGGCGAAAATCGGCTCGAATTGGCCGATCGCATTACTGTTGCGACTCAAGCAAAATCTGCCTTTCATTCAACTACACCTTTTGGGTTTTTCGAGCAAGAAGTGCTGCTGTTTTGGCCGCTGTTAATTCAGTGTCTGAATTTAAGGACTCAATTTCCCCTGCGACTGCAACCGGAAACCGAATTAGAACTTGCCGCGAGACTTTGGGAACGCGAATTAGATGAAGGCATTTTGCGTCAACCTGGAGTCAGTCCCAACCGCATGGTACGCCGCACTTTAGACTTATTTCAACTTGCTGCGATCGGCGGCACTCCCACAGAAGAGATTCCCAGCATTCTAGAACAAGGATTTGCGGGTGAAGGTGCCGATCCCAGCTTGTTTGCCGCGATCGGAGAATTGCTGCTGCAATGGCGGGAATGGTGTTTGGCGCGGGGGTTTTTGACCTACGGGATAATTTCGGAACTGTATTGGCGGTATTTGCTGAAAGATAGCACTTACCAACAGTGCTTGCTCGATCGCTACCAAAAAGTCATCGCCGACGATATAGATGATTATCCGGCGATCGCTCGCGATTTGTTCGAGTTGATGCTCGCTCGAGGTTGTGCTGGCGCGTTTTCCTACAATCCAGATGGTGGAGTGCGATCGGGTTTGGGAGCCGATCCAGAATATATGGCAGGATTAGCAGGGCGATGTCGGCGGGTGGAAAACTTAGAAGGACAAGCTGGTTTAGCAGCAGAAGTTGGGGAATTGGCGGTCAATTTAGCGGTTAATTCTTATGTTTTTTATCCATTAAATTTGAGTATGCCCGAGTCAGTGCGATCGGTGTCTACCACTTCTCGGGCGCAACTGCTGCGAGAAACTGCCGAAATTATTGCAGCAGCAGTCAAATCAAAAACCGTGCAGCCCGAGGAAATCGCCGTAATTGCCCCCGGTATGGATGCGATCGCCCGTTACAGTTTGACAGAAATTCTCGCCCGCGATAACATCGCCGCCGAACCCCTCAACGATCAGCGCCCCCTTTGTAGCAGTCCCATAATTCGATCGTTACTTACCTTGCTGGCGCTAGTTTATCCCGGACTCGGCCGCTTGGCAGACAGAGATGCAGTAGCTGAAATGCTAGTAGTATTGGGCAGCCAAAAATATCAGGAATTAGAAGAATCAGAAGACTTTGAATCCACTTTCGATCGACAATCAATAATCCAAACTCCTCAATCAACGATCGACAATCAGCAATCGACGATCGACGATCGACAATCACCGATCGACAATCAACGATCGACAATCGAAAATACAAAATCCAAAATCCAAAATCAACGATCGACAATCGAAAATCCAAAATCCAAAATTCAAAATCAACGATCGACAATCGAAAATTCAAAATCAACAATCCAAAATCAACGATCGACAATCCTCAATCGAAAATCCAAAATCCAAAATCTAAAATCGATCGATCCCGTGCGGGCGGGTTTAATTGCGGATTGTTGTTTTTGTCCAGATATCGATCGACCGCAACTGCTGCCAATTACCGCCTTTCCCCGCTGGGACAGAGTGGGACACCGCGCCGCAGCAGCCTACGAACAAATCATCGCCTGGATCGAAGACCAGCGATCGCAACAGCAGCAGAAGCTGCTGCCAAGTCCCCTATCGCTGCTCGATCGAGCGATTCAAAAATTCCTCATTTCCGACAGATACCTGCCCTACGACCAACTAGCAGCCCTGCGCGAGTTAATGGAAACCGCAACCCACTACTGGCAAATCGACGCACGAATGCAGCGCCTCGAACCAAACGCGGGAGGCGAATCAGAGACAATTGCCCGTTTCATCGAACTGTTGCGCCGCGGTACCGTTACCGCCAACCCCTTTCCCGTCCGCCCTGACGGGCTTGCCAGCAATGCCGTTACCCTAGCCAACATTTTCCAGTACCGCAGCAGCCGCCGCACCCACAAATGGCACTTTTGGCTCGATGCGGGTTCGCCCCTGTGGCTGAGTGGCGGTGCCGCTACCTTATTTGGCGCACCCTTATTCGTGCAGTCGCAATTGGGGCGTCCCTGGCAAACCGAAGACGAAACAGCAGCAGGCGAACAGAGGCTGCGCCGCATTCTGCTAGATTT
>JBOFTL010000748.1:0-7454 GCA_051652045.1 Microcoleus sp.
TCGGATCCTCATCCACCCGTCCCCTGCTAAAATCTACAATTATTAGATTGCTTACGGGTGGAATCACAGCCTCACGCGACTCTCATCCCACACTAACCGAGGCGGTATAGTGTGGGGATTCCCGTCTGTTTAGCTAAAATATCTTCGATCGCTAGTTTCCACAATTTACCCCACCCCAGCCCTCACGCCACTTACTCCGTTTGGGGAGGCCCCAAGACCGCAGTGGCTCCCCTTAGTAAGGGGAGGGAGCAAGAAATGGATAGATTGTATATATTATTAGTGCGGGTGACGATCGAACAATCCGTGTGTGGGAAGCGCCGTAAAGTTTCGATCGCCCTTCAACCATCAAACTCAGAAATTAAACAACAATAACAAAATTTTGCTATCATTAATTATGAATGTTATTTTCCAGAAGAGAGGCAAGATGGCAACTATTACAATTCGCGATGTGCCGGATGAATTGGTCGCTGTCATCCAAAAGCTGGCGGAACAAAAGGGTGTTTCTATCGAGCAAGAAATTCGCGATTTGCTACAAAGCCGCTACGCGCGGCGCAACGCGATAATCGATCGCATCCGCAAGCGTTGGGATACTCTGCCGGTTCAAAGCGCCAGCCAACTGCAAGACTGGAAAGAACAAGGGCAATCCTAATGGTAATCGATACAATTGTAACAGATTACCAAATAGAATTTATCACAACTTTTATTTACAAAAAGATTCGGGAAGAGCGAGAATTTTCACAAACAAATCATCTTTCTTCGGTCAAAAACCGAACAGCCACATCCAGATCGGGATAGTAAATAACAATGTAACACAGCCGATCGCTACTGTTGTCACTGCTAATTCGCGATCGAGGTTGAATGCTTCTGCCAGCAAAGTAGTGCCAAAAGCAGGCGGCATTGCCATTTGCAATACTAACAACAATCTCGCCGGCCCTGTCACGCCGAAAAACATTAATCCCGTACCAACTACCAAAGGAGTCAAGAACATTTTAATTGCTAAACAGGTTAATCCTTGTTGGAGGTTCTGCAAAGAAGTTAATTTGCTCAACTGCATTCCGATCGTAATTAATGATAAAGTAATGACAGCCCAAGCTCCTGTTTGTACGATCTTTTCTGTCTGTAATGGTAGTGGCAAACTGCGCGACACAAATCCGATGCCAAAAGCCCAGAGGGATGGATTCTTTAATATAGCCAGTACCGGAGTGAATTTCCCCCGCCGCTGCCTGCTGTTACCGTAATGAGATGCCAGGGCAATTCCTAATACGTTAAGTCCCATTCCAGTTCCTAGCAAATCGTAAAACAAAGCCCACGCAAACAAATCTGAACCTAACAAAGATAAGATGACTGGGATGCCTAAAAATCCCGTATTGCCTACCATCATGGCTAACAAAAAACTGCCTTGCGTTCTTTGACTCCAAGAGGTTTTGATTTCTGGTAAATTCGCGGCGATCGCACTTTTGGGTTCTAACTGATTTACGTATTCTATGCCACGTGAAATCGATTTCAGTCGCTCTTCAGTCACTCCTAAATCTATCCAAATCCAAGCCAATCCAGCACCTACTAATATGGCAATCCATGCTGTTAGCGGAGCAATAAAAATAGCGCCGGATAAGTTAGCCCGCCGCATGAATGCTAGGATGCTAAATGGCGTACCAAAGAAGAAGAGAAATTTGGCTAAATAAGTTGCAGAGTTTTTTGGCAGCAGGCGGCCGAGAATGAAGCCGGATAACACGCCTCCAATTAGACGAATATAAAGTTGAATTAGCGGGTTTTCCACGTTTAACATATTTGTCTATATTTGTAGGGATACGGCAATGCCCGAGGCGTGTTAACTCAGGCGTCAAATCCACATTCCGGCAGGGGTTTAAACCCCTGCCTCATAGCAAAAGTCGGTTAAAACTGAGATCTTGCACCTTTCTCAACAAAAAACCAGAACCCTCGATATTGCGTCGATCGAATAACCAAAAATCTACCTTTTCCAGGCTTAATGACATTGCTGCAAGATCTCAGTTAAAACCGACTGTGAAGCAAAATTGTAGAAAACAAGATACTTGTTGAACAAACTAATTAAAAACAATCTCGATTCTAGTCCAATGGCACTGAAAAAGTTGGGATCTGCGGTTGAAAAACAACGATCTTACAAAGGTTTGAGCTGGGTGGTTTGTGAAATTTCAGTGCCATTGGATTCTAGTCCTCTTTCAGAGGACTTGCGCTATGAGACAGGGGTTTAAACCCCTGTCGGACTGTCGGAATGTCGGATTCACAAACGATATCGATACAGCATTTGATATTAATTAAAAATTTTACTGTACGTTCCAACCACCATCAACTAACAAAGAGTGACCTGTAATATAGCTACTAGATTCTGTTGATAAAAATAGCACCGGTGCTACTATTTCCGATATTGCTGCGAACCTTTTCAGGGGAGTACGAGAGATAATATCGTCAAACAAAACCGGGTCATTTTTCACAGCAGCTACCAAGGGAGTATCGACAAAACCCGGACACACAGCATTGACTGTAATGTTGTGGGAGGCCAGGGCCAAAGCAAAGGATTTTGTTAGCGAAATTAGACCTGCTTTGCTTGCTGAATAAGGGGCGATCGAAAATTTGCCTGCACCCGCCCAGCTAATAATTCCCATCATGGAACTGATGTTAACTATCTTGCCGGAAGCATTTAATTTCATCCGTTCCGATACTTTTTGAGTCATAAAAAAGACTGATTTTAAATTAACATCTAGTATTTTGTCCCATTCTTCAGGAGTATAGGTTTCAATTGGTTTGCGGATGTTGACTCCCAAACAATTAATTAGAATGTCCGGGTGATGCCATTGGGCTTCAGTTAAAGCGATCGATCTTTCGATCTCTTCCAGTTTAGTTAAATCTGCTGTAATTGTTAGAGGTTGGTATTTTGCCCCAGCAAAAGCCGATTTTGCAGTTTCTGAATCTTGTGCTTTAGCATCGATCGCTACTACTTTAGCACCGAGTTGGGCAAAGGTTTTTGCAAGCTCGAATCCTATGCCTCCGGCGGCACCTGTGACGATCGCAATTTTGTCTTCTACACTGTACATAAGTTGTCGGATTTGAAAGGAAAAAGGGACAGTTGACAATTGACAGGTAGGGGCGGTGCCCCCGTGCCCGCCCTCTTAATAGTTGACAGGTAGGGGCGGTGCCCCCGTGCCCGCCCTCATAGTTGACAGTTGATAGTTGACAATTGCTCGATCGTTGTTAATTGTCCATTACCAATTACCAATTACCAATTACCAATTACCAACTATCAACTATCAACTATTTTAAAGCCAAGGTGATTCTGGATCTTGGATTAAAAACTTGCCTCCGCTAACTTCTAGATCTATACCTGTGATATATGAGGCAGCATTAGATGCTAAAAATAATACCGCATTAGCTACTTCTTCTGTTGTGCCAAATCGGTGCAGGCTGATATCATTAATTAACTGGTCTTGTTTGCGGGCGATCGCGGATGCGGACATTCTTGTCGGAATCATTCCAGGCATAAAACCGTTGACGCGAATTCCATAGGGTGCCCATTCCGCAGCCATGCACTTTGTCAGCATCTGCAAGGCTGATTTTGAAGCAGCATAAATTCCACAATTGCCGGTCGCAATTTTGGCAGCAAATGATGAGGCATTAATAATTACTCCCCCACCTTTTTGTTTCATGTGTTTGGCAAATAATTGCGCCAAAAAGAAGGTATGTTTGAGATTCGCATCCATCATATAGTGCCAATCATTTTCATCGCATTCAATCAAAGGCGTGTTTTTCAGCACACCCGCATTATTGACAAGTATATTTACCCGATTTCCCGATGATTCAAATTCAGTTAACCAAGCAGCAATTGTAGTGCGATCGCCAATATCTGCCTGTAATAAAATTAACCGATCTTCTGCAATATCCGGCAAGCTAATACATGGTTTATCTTGGCGGTAGACGGCGACAACCCGACACTGACAACTGAGAAATGCTTTGACGAGGGTTTCGCCAATTCCTCTATTTGTGCCTGTAATTACCACCGTTCGATCGGCCAAATCAGGATATTTTATAAATTGATTTTCCATATACAAAATAAATGCTGGAATTTTTAGCTAAAACTGTGCGCGATCGAATTTCTGGTCTTCTTAATTCTTAAGTCGGCGGAGGCCGACTTCGTTCGTGTAGACGCGGTTTCAACCGCCGGGTCTTTGTTTGACAAGACGCGGTTTCAACCGCCGAGTCTTTGTTTGACAAGACGCGGTTTCAACCGCCGAGTCTTTTATGCAAGTTTTGCTACATCTTTTAAAAAATCATAAATCCTCGAAGAATATCCCCATTCATTGTCGTACCATAAAGATATCCTTGCCTGATTGCCAGCAGTATCGATCCAGTGATGGTCGATAATGAATGAATAGGGGGCGGCTAAATAGTCGATCGACACGCATTTTTCCTGAGAATAAAGTCCGATACCAGCCCATATTGTACCGCACCATTCAGCTAAAGTTGACTGTAACAACTGTTTGCTTATTGATTCTTCAAATACGAGATGCAGGTTGGCATTAGCGACAGCATTTGTCGGGATGCGGAAAGACATAACCGCGATTTGGTTTTGGCGATCGGGAAAATATTCCTTCATTATATATTCAAGGGAAGTGGTTTTAGGAATTAAATTATTCTGACTGGCGCGGCCTAGTTCTAAATCTGGCGTCGGCGATTTGCCGTCCAGTAAGTTTTGATTGCTGAGATAAGGATGTAGGGTGACAATAGAAGCCGACTTAATTTCATAAGCAGTAGCAAGCTGTTTGTAAATCGGCAAAACTGCATTGGCATCGCAAGTTCCCAGAAAGACTATTTTGCCGAGAGTTAATGTACTGCAATTTTCAGCGCCGTAAATGTATACTTGCGATCGCCTGTTGACTGGATAATTGGTGAAGGCGGTGCGAAAAGGACACTGTTCTAGAAATTCTAGTTTGGCGTCAAAATTGCTGCTATCTCCACTGGCATCTACCATGACATCGATGTCCAACTCAGCAACAAATTGCAGTTTTGTCAAGTCACCGACTCGCAAGATTTTGATGGGTTGTCCGCCGACAAATAGTCGATCGTTTGCTAATTCTACTGTGTGTGGTAGCACGCCGTAAATCGAGTCGTATTTGCACAGATAGGCAATTTCTTCTGATGTTAAATAAAAATCGTTGATAGCAACAATCTCGATCGCCGGATCTTTAATGCAGATGCGAAATAGTGCGCGGCCGATGCGGCCAAAGCCGTTAATGGCAACTCTCAGGGGTTTGGTTTTGCCGGATGTTACATTCATGCTTAAAAAATCTGTATCATGGATACTCCCCGTCCATTGAGGAAGGGGATTCTTAGTTCGCAAACTCACTGTAATTCGACAGGTGTTGACCGAGAATTTCTTGATGGTACAAGCCCCCGGATTTATCCGTGGAATCAATCGAAAATTGCGAAGCATTGTTCGCTGTGCGCGGCAACCTCTAAAATCCTCAATCAAGAGAATTTATCCGTGGGGTCAATCCAAAATCTAAAATCTAAAATCGATTGACCATCGAACTACAGGACAAATTTCCACGCCACTTGCAACCCTTGGGCAGGCTTCAAGATAGCAGTGATTTCCAAGGGTATGTTTCTGCGTGGTTCACACTACGTAATTTTAATTTACGGTACGTAATTCTAATTTCAGGATAAAGTTTAAATTAGAGGTTATTTGTTGTTTCAAGGTTCCTATTCCCTTTTTGCCTGAAACAGTTATCTAGCAACCCTAAAGGAGTCGTAAATTTTTTACCCTACCCCAACCCTACTCTTAGCAATGGGAGGGAGTAAGAAATTCACCAATGATTTAGGATTGCTATAGTTTTACTATTATCGAGTAGCTTCAACTCATGAATAGAGTCCCCATCCCGCTAGCATCGACTGTTTGATTCCCGTACTATAACTGTCAATTGTCCACTGTCAACTGTCCATTGCTATAAACTTTATGCCACAATTATTGAGAGCGATCGCGCGCCGATATCTACTCGCACTGCTTGCCCTATTTGTCATTAGTTTGTTTGTTGCCTGCCACAGCGCCCCCGTATCAACAACTCAAGCCTCTAATAGCGATTCCCAGCTTCGCATTTGGTGGAGTCAAGGCTTTCTTCCCCTAGAAAACGAAGCAATTCAAAAGATTGTCTCAGATTGGCAACAAAAAAGCGGCAGCAAAGCCGAACTGACTCTATTTACTAATGACGTTTTAATGAAAGAGGTGAAAATTGCACTGGAGGCAGGGAAACCGCCGGATTTAGTGTTCGCCAGAACGATCGACTATATCCTGATGCCCCGTCTGGCTTGGGAGAACAAATTAGCGGATGTTGCTGATGTCCTAGAACCCGTAAAAACAACCTACCTCCCTAGCGCTTTAGCAGCCGCTTCCTACCAAAATAATGTTACCAAAAAACGCAGCTACTATGCAGTTCCGATCGCCCAACAAACCGCCCACATTCATTACTGGAAAGATCCGATCGAAATAGCAGGTTTCAATCGCAATAATCTACCTCAAGACTGGGAAGGATTTTGGCAGTTTTGGCAAAAAGTGCAATCAGCCTTGCGCCAAAAAGGACAAAAAGAAATCTACGGAGTTGGTTTAACTCTGTCCCCTGATGCTACTGATACTTTCTTTGAATTTGAATATTTTTTGGCAGCTTACAATGTCAAATTAATCGATGAAAACGGCCAGCTTCTGGTCAATAACCCCAAAGTTAGTCAGGGAATTATTGCTGCCTTAAAAGATTTTACTAGCTTTTACAAAGACGGATCTAATGCTCCTGAAGCAGCGGAATGGAAGGACACTGATAATAATATTGCTTTTCTGAACAGCGAGGTAGTAATGGTTGTCAATCCCTCCCTTTCCATTCCCATTACCCAGCGAGAAGATGCTGATGTATATCTCGATCGGATGGTGACAGCAGAATGGCCGAAAAAACCGGATGGTACAGAAATTATAAACTTGTCGGCGGTAAAACAAGTCGCTCTATTTGAGTCATCTAAATACAAAAAAGAAGCTAAGGATTTCTTGTCTTATCTGATTCAACCCCAGATTTTAAATGCCTATTTGCAAAGTTCTGGATCGAGCTTTTTTCCTGTGATGCCGCAGTTGCTAAACGAGCCGTTTTGGCAGGGAACTGACCCTAAAGACCCGCATATTGCAGCAGCAGCTAAGCAACTTCAGCAAACTCGCCAATTTTACACAGTTCTCAATCCAGCCTACGGCGAAGTACAATCGCAAAATGTATGGGGTAAAGCCCTCAAGAGTATTGTAAAAGAGGGTTTATCGCCGGAGCAAGCGGGCGATCGTGCTATAAAAGAGATCGAGCAAATTTTTGCTAACTGGAAGTAAGATCGCGTCCGGTTAATTACCATTAAAAAAACGGTTTGTAGTTGCGCTTCAGCGCCGGCCGGCGCTGAAG
>JBOFTL010000749.1:0-5834 GCA_051652045.1 Microcoleus sp.
ACATATTACAGCATTGGGGGGAAGTAAATCTGCTGGGTTGGGATGGCTGCACTGGGCGGAAAGCGATCCTCCTGATGTTGATGAAGAAGTTTGGGAGTTTCTGGCAAAAGGACGGTTAGAATGAAACGTATTCGACTAGAAATTAAAGCATTATCTCCTCTAGCAATCGGTCGGCAGAAACCAGGAGGTTCAGTTAGTGAGGCAGAGGACTATATTCCAGGTTCCGTGATTCGAGGTGCGATCGCATCTCAAATTCTACGACTATCCGGTCATCAGTCTGCGAATTTAGCAGAGAATGGCGGCGACTTTCAAACTTTGTTTTTAAGCGATACTCCGGCAATTTTTCAAAATGCTTATCCTGTAAATTCAGACATGAATCGTCGGATTGATGGCATCTGGGTGTTACCTAATACTGCACTTAGCTCTAAAGCTAAAGAAGGTTTTAAACTCGACAATGGCAATGGTGTTTTTGATACTTTAATCGATCGCTTTTGTGCGGAAAGCTACGGTCATATCTACGATCCAATTTGTCCGAATGATGGGGGAAGAGTTGAACCATATACTTGTTTCTACTGCAAAGTGGGTGGCAACTATTACAGTCACTCGGTCAGCAAGCGTTTACTAACGAGGGTGGGTATAAATCGACGGAGGGCCACAGCAGAAGAGCAAATACTATACAGTATTGAAGTTCTCAATGAGTCTCAACATCACAAACAAAAACCTATCCGCTATTACGGATCGGTTATAGTTCCGGATAATTTAGAAAATTCACTTGGTCAATTTATCAACAATCTTAGAGAAGATTTTAGGTTGGGTGGTTCGGCTTCGCGAGGATTAGGAAAAGTCGAAATTAAAGCTACAATCGTAGAAAGTAAGCCGCAAATAAAGGCGCGAATTGAGCAGTTCAATGCAAAGTTAAAAAAACGTTGGGGAGAATGGAAAATTTTTGGCAATCCTGACGAGGAATTGGCAGTCGATCGCACTTATTTTACTATAAATTTACAGTCGGATGCAATTTTGGTCGATCGGTGGCGGCGCACCACTGTTATTTCCCCAGAAATGCTGTGCCAGTTTGCAGGTGTGAATGACACATCTTTACAACTGCATACGGCATATAACAGCTATGACTATCGAGGTGGATGGAATACTGCTTGGGGGTTGATGAAAGATGTGGAGTTAATTACAAATAAAGGTGCTGTATATCTCTTCAGCACTACTCAACGAGATATGTGGTTGACAATTGCAGAAGATCTGGAGATGAGGGGTGTAGGAGAACGAACTTGTGAAGGGTTTGGACAAATACAAATTTGTAACGAATTTCACACTGTATTTAGAGAGGATGCTGTATGAGTTATGCAACAGAACAAAAAATAGAGTTACAAGTCCAAAAAGGAATCCGTCAAACCGAAGACGATTTGGTAATTTGGATTGAAGATGCTTTAGAAACAACCAAATATGGTGATTTAGAAGAATCTCAATTTCGCAATCTATTGCGCGTTGCCGAGACAACTGATAGTGCAGAAGTTATCAAAAATTTTATCCGCTATCAAGAAGGTAGAGATCGAAAATGGGGAAGAGGAAAAGAATCTTTAGCTGAGAGGCTAATTCAAGATATTGATGAGAAAATCAAAAAAGAAGCTAAAAAAATTGCTGAATCTTCTAAAACTGATTTCAAACCAATTTGGTTAGAATTGATTCGCCGTTATTTGGGTTATGGAGTTCGCTATTTAACCTATTTACGAAAAGGCAAAGGCGAATCCTAATTGTTCGTTGTTTTTACCGCATAAATTTTGAGTAGGAGAAAACTTTTATGCCCCGATTAGTGATTTCAACAGTTGGTACAAGCATATTGACTAATCAGATTAATATGCGCTCTGAATCAGATTGGCTAGATTTATTAGAAGATAGAGCTAATGATAAAAAACTTGATGGTGAAGATATTTTAGAGGCAATTGAAGAGTTGACCTGTAGAGCTAAGGCGAAACTTTATAGCGATCCAAAGCAGAAAATACTCAATGATGATATTGATGAAATTCGGGGTGCTAGTGCGGAACTCAATGGTATTTATGGATTGTATTGCGATGGGTTAAGTCAAGGAAAGCAAGATATACACTGGCTGATTACTACAGATACAGCACAGGGGCAAGTCTCGGCAGAAATCATCAGAGATTTTTTAAGAGAAAACCATCTTGTAGTTGATATTCATACACCCAAAGACTTGTCAACAGCCAGTACCGAAAATTTCACCAACGGTATTGATGAGCTTTTAAAATGGTTTGATGAGATAATTCCTGGTTATCAAGATTCTGGCTATCACATTTGCTTTAATCTGGTTGGTGGATTCAAGGCTTTGCAAGGATATGCAAATACTATTGGTATGTTTTACGCCAATGAAATTATTTACATTTTTGAAGGTAGCTCTAAAAAAGAAGGAATTATAAAAATTCCACGTCTACCTATTCAGGTCGATCTTTCTGTAATTAAACCCGTTCAATTTGCTCTAATGGCAGCAGGAGGATGGGTAAACCTATCTGAATTAGAAGATGTTCCGGAAACACTGATATTTAAAGTTGATGATACGGCAACATTAACGACATGGGGACGACTCATCTGGAATCGCAGCAAAAAAGATTTACTATCGGGGGAATTATTACAATTTCCACATATCAAATATGAGTCTTCTTTTAAAAGAGACTACGATAACATAACAGACAAAAATGAGAGACTCAAACTACAGGAAACCTTGTCGGAAGTTTCCTATAAGCTGCAAGAGTCTCAAGGAGATACTAGCGTCTTAGTTAACACTGGATTGAAATACGATCCATATCAAGGCACGAAAGGCATAGATCATTTTCGCGTAAACTTAAGCCTGCGAGTTAGCTGTAAGGTTATAGCTAAGGATTTGTTTCTTCGATATTATGGAACTCATAACCACGTTCAAAGAAGTGAAGGAATCAAAGGAAAGTAAAGATGTTTGATACTTTTATGACCTTACAACCATGACTGCAATCCAATCTCCACCTAAATTATCCCTAGCAGAATTTCTGCAACTGCCAGAAACCAAACCTGCTAGCGAATACATCGACGGACAAATCTACCAAAAACCAATACCGCAAGGAAAACATAGCGCCCTGCAAACTTTTTTACCTGCTGCCATTAATCGCGTAGCTGAACCAGAAAGGATAGCAAGTGCATTTCCCGAATTGCGTTGTACTTTTGGAGGCCGATCGATCGTCCCAGATATCACAGTTTTTTCTTGGCAGCGAATTCCTGTTGATGCTAATGGCGAAATCGAAAATACCTTTGAAATTTATCCAGATTGGACGATCGAAATTTTATCACCAGACCAAAGTCCCACCCGCGTCATCAACAATATTTTATTCTGTTTAGATCGCGGCACAGAACTTGGCTGGTTTATCGATCCTCAAGAGAGAATGATAATGACGTTTAAACCACGACAGCAACCAGAAATTAAACAAGATGAAGATGTTCTGCCAGTTTTAAATTCACTGGAAAATTTGCTACATCTCTCAGCGCAAGACGTTTTTAGCTGGTTAACTCTGAATTAACTTTATTTTGGGAGACGTTGATGTTTGATACTTTCAAAAACCGTCTAGAAATCACAGGAACTCTGATAACTGTAACCGCAATGCGAATTAGTTCCGGACGTTCCACCGAACCAATTGGCTCAGATTTACCCGTAATTAAAGATGCTTTGGGTAGACCTTTAATTCCCGGTTCTAGTTTCAAAGGTGCGCTGCGATCGCGCTTAGAAAGCTTCCTCCGAGGAATTGTAGGGGGCGATCGCAAATTAGTCGCCAATCCTGCCATAGAAGATGAATGGTCGATTACTTCTCGGGAAATGAAGACAATCAAAGAAAATTTCCCGGACGATCGAGCTTTAACTGATGAAATTCTCAAGCATACAGATTTAATTTCTCATCTTTTTGGTTCTCCTTGGATAGCTAGCAAATTTCAAGTGCGAGATTTAACCGTACAACCCGATTCTTGGTTCGGACAATATCAAGAAAGAGATGGAGTAGCGATCGATCGAGACACCGAAACATCAGCAGATGGCAAACTCTACGATTTCCAAGTTGTCCCTGCAGGAACGCCTTTTGATTTTAAAGCAATAGTTGAAAATGCAGAAGATTGGGAACTTGGTTTATTGACGATCGGATTGCATCAATTTAAGACAGAACAGATTCCGCTGGGTGGGGGGCGATCGCGCGGTTTAGGTGTAGTTAAACTAGATATTAAGGAGATGAACTGGATTGATGTTCGAGATGAAAAAAATCCTAATAGTACCGATCCAACTAAGTTGTTAGGATATCTTAAAAACTTAGTAAATAACAATCTTTGTTGTGTTGTATCTGATGATTATCATAAAAAATGGGCAGAATCATTCATTAACCATTTAACTCAAAATGTATTTCCTTTTTGCGAGCAAACAGTTACATCAATATGAGGTAAATATGTGTTTCAGCAATTATCGAGAACTCGGCAAAGTTCTTCAAGAATTTCAGATTTACTACACTGAAGCCGATTTTATGGGCGAAACAGAGTTTAGTATCCCTAGATATTTTATAGAAGATTTGGAAATTGTCATGCAGGATGGACTGCCTGATTATTCAGAGTTTACAATTTGTGAAAACTTGATTTATCCAGTTCTTAAAGAAGTTTGGAAAGATTATCGCACTAAGTTTGTTTTGTGGAGTCATAAATATCTGATGGATTGCGAAACCTCTGACAGGTTTCCTGAATATATTTTGGCTAAACGTTCTCCTTTGGGAAAAGTCGTTTTCGATAAGCCTTATTTGATAATAGTCGATGCTAAGGAAGATAGGTTTCATGAAGGTTGGGTTCAATGTTTGCTGGAAATGATTGTTGCACAACAGCTTAATAATCAAACAAATCACACTATCTTTGGAATTGTTTCCCACGGTAGATCTTGGGAATTTGGTAAGCTGGAATTGGATAAGTTCACCTGTAATAGGAAATCCTACACAATTCAGCAAATAGATAATTTGTTTGCTGCCGTTAACTATATTTTTCAACAATGCGAAATACAGCTTAATGAGCTAGTAGCCGCTTGATTTTCAACTCTCTATCGACCTACTCAACTATGCACAAACGATTTGTCAACAATTGCTCGATCGCCCTTACCATAATTCCCGACGGACCAATTCTCATCAAATCCGGCAAAGAAGGAGCCGATCCGACTAAACCAGATATGGAATTTGTCGAGACTTACCATGCAGGAGGCAAGTCAATTTATCTACCTGGAAGCAGTCTCAAAGGAGCAATTCGCGCTCATGCTGAGAGAATTGTTCGTACAATGGGTAAGGATAAACGTCCTAGCGGTGATGGATTTACCCTTTGGGCTAGCGATCCTCTCAGTGCAGACAAACGCAATAATCCAAACGATTATCTAGAAGAGTGGAAAAAAGCTAACAAAAATCATCTTAATCCGGGGGAAGAACTCTATAAACAATCCTGTTTTGTGTCTCAAATATTCGGCAATACTTCTGTAGCCAGTCGAGTCAGAATAGAAGATGCTTATCCGGACAAAGATAAACCAAAGCCAAAGGTTGAAGAACGAAATGGAGTCGCGATCGATCGAGTTTTCGGTTCCGTAGCTGTCGGCCCCTTCAACTATCAAGTTTGCACCGCTGGAGAATTTAACACCAAAATGCACCTTAAGAATTTTACCCTCGCCCAATTAGGCTTAATTGGGTTAGTTTTGCGAGACTTAAATGATGGTTGGTTTGGTTTAGGTTTTGCTAAATCTCGCGGTTTGGGAACGGTGCAAGTTAAATTGAATGCAGCTACTG
>JBOFTL010000750.1:0-9869 GCA_051652045.1 Microcoleus sp.
AGCCCGATCGACGCTACTGAATTGGATAAATGGACGGTGTTGGCACAGTTCCCCCCAACGTCATTCACGTTCCCGCCTTCGTCGCTAATCCCCAAGGGTTATCGGCTTAAGCGATCGGACGGCTCAATCCTGATTAATAAAACGACCCGTGTCACTCCGACCACACTTGACATCACGAAATGGTCGATCGAAGACCCTGGCACAGGAGTGATTGACACATGGATTAAAAATGCAGGCGATGACCACGCGGAAGGGGAGAAATTATTTAAGGCTGACGATCGGCGAATGTCGGTCAATGGGGTTGGGGTAAGAATTACCTATCGCGGGGCTGACATCGAGTCGTGCCCAGCGTTGTCGGTCGCGGAACTCGCCAACTGGGCTTATGTCGGACAGGAATATACCCCGATCGCTTACCCTGGTGCTGTGCTTGCGCCGAAGGGGTTTCGGTATCGTCGCAACGAAACCTCTCAATTACTGCAACTCAAGGCAAATACTTTACTCCCTGCCACCTACGACGCCTCCCAGTGGGAAGCGGTTAGTGGGGCCAATATCCGCGTACTGAATGGCGTTAATTTTGACATTCTCACGGCATTATCGATCGTTGAGACCGAGGGCGTGTTCAACAACGTCCCCCAGCTTGCCAACGGGCCAAACAACGCGGCGCAATATGTTTCTGGCTATTGGCGAGTGGTTGGGGACAATAATAACGGCCTGATCATGCTGACCATTTCCGACGGTACTAACGTCGATAAATTGGGCGGCGATTGGGTTTTACGAGTTTCAACCGATGCCCAAAACGTTAGGACAGTCGGAACTTGGCGCAAGATTACTCCCGGTGGCGCGTACAAGGCCAGCGCCAACAATTTAACCGTCCTGACACCAGACAAGATTTACTGGAATTTGGCGCACAATTTAATTGTTTCGTTTACGGGCGATGGCCCGATCACGTTGTTCCCGATCGGGGATTGGAGTGAACGCACCGGGACAGTTACGGGGCTGGGCGGCACCACAATTTCTGGTAATTTCCCACTGTCTGGTAGCGACGAAATTGAGCTGCACTATGAGGCTGCGGGACTGCGATTTGTCATCCGCGAGGCATCCAGTAGTAACCGCGCTCCCACTGCCCATAACTTCGGCCTAACGGCGAATGTGGCGCTGAAAGGCTTGACGCATCACATGGCTGAAGTGCATGTTGAGGGCGGCAAGGATTACACGATCGCGGCTGCGGATTGGCAGGATGGGCAATGGTTTAGATTGGTGCAAACGGCAGCGGCAAATACGACTGAGCGGCTGTTACCATCTGGTTTCACAGGGGCATTTCTCCGTAATAGCAGAAGCCTCGACATTTCGGCGGGGGTAGAAATTGGGGGGCAAGGCGCCCAATTCCTTTGTACAATTACTCGCAACGGTGACAATAAATTCCTAAATGTTTTCAACAGGTTGATCGATAATACATCGATCGAAACCCGCCTAGATGTGTTGTCGGATCTATACCATGAAGCGGATTCACCCCCCAATTTTGATTTGCCTAATTGGCGTTTCTGGCATCATTTACACCGTGAGATCAGAACGGTAACGTCAACGCTGTACTATCGCGCCGTAGGGCTTAACGACGCGACGTTACTTAATCAGGCCACCTATCAGATCACGCTAACCCAAGATTTAGCCACCCAAGTCTCCCCAGGTAATTACCAGATTGATGTAGATCCGGGCGTGAATTTTGCATACACGTCAAATCGAACCAATGTCTCAAACAGTTTAAGTTTTCCGGCTGGTGTTTATGGTTCTGTTGAGTGGTATTACGTCAATAGTGTCGGAGATGCAATGCTAGCAGGACGTAGAGTTGAAGTTATCGGGCAGGCGACAACGGCGCATGGATTAGGAATGCAAGACGCGCCATCCGGGGCCGTAGGCGTGCGAATGATTCTTACCCGTGCTGATGGAACTTCGATCACCTACGAGTACAAACTGGATTAAAAAAATGAAAAACATTATCGAAGCGAATCAAGCCCACGCCGAGATTGAGGAAGCGTATAAAGCGGCGGACAAGGTGATCTCTGATGCTGCCACCGCCGCAACCACCGCATTGGCTACGCGGGTGACAACGGCTGAATCAGCGATCGTGACGAATAAGACAAACCAAGACGCCGCGATCTCCTCTGCGATCGCGAACTGGGCAAGCGATCGGCAATACAAGGCCAACCAAATCACAGTTCAGAATAAAACATTTTTCCTGTGCCTAAAAGACAATATCGGACGTGACCCGCTAACTGATACTGCCGGGAATTGGTCTGTTTTTACTCCTGGATCGGCTAATGATGTGTTCGCCAATCGTTCTCCGGTAGCTTCTGATGTTTATCCGGTTGGCGTAAAATGGTGGGATGTTTCGTTTGGTGCCGATACACCGCTTGGATTCCTGTCGCTAGGCAATGGGGCTTGGCAGTTTTTGAACCAAATTAGCTTGAGTAAGATTAGGTTTTTTGGGTATGGGTCAGGGTCAACATATCAATCAAACCTGAACTCAATCAAATTTTTTAAGGAAGATGGCACCCAGATTCCTAACAATTGGTTCGTCTGGGGCGCGTCGTCAGGACTGGGTAAGCCAACAAACGGGGTCGCCTATAGTGGCCAAAGTATTACAGGCCAATACAATGCTAGCGGGTGGGCCGATTTGGAGCCTTCAAGTTTATTCGACCTCAGCGTTCCGATCGCAAAAATAACGGCTAGCTCTGGCTATTTCACCTTCCAAAAATTGCAAGTTATTTACAGCAATGGCGGCATTAAAACATTTACGGCATTAGGGGATTTGTCCCCCGCACCCCAAAGCCGATACGGGGATTCGATCGCGGCTGCCCTTGGTGAGACACTGACCTCTGTCAAGCTCTCAGATTCTGTCAATCGAGATCCCGGCAGGATTACGGGTGAAGCATTTGTCTCGGCTTGGAATGCGCTCTATCAGGCCCAACCTGCACAGCAGGTTGACATCACAGATCGAATGGATTATACGGCAACTTCCACGGACTCGATCGCAGCCGGATTGGGCGCGGATTCCATCATCAGCGGAGTAAATGGAGCCGCATTCTTGCGCGGGAATAGTGCACGCAGGGCAATCCTGAAACAAGCAACGACAACAACCCTGGGAGAGCTTTTCACCGCCATTAATGCCGTTTTGACCGCCCGATCTTTGACGAATATCACAGAGATTGCCTACAGAAGAAGTGTTTCAGCGGGATGGTTGTTTTACGACGCGACAGATCCAGCGGATGCAGCGATCGAGGTGCCGAGTGGTTGGTATGTTGTTGGTGCTCATAATAGTGCAGAGTTTAATATTGAGCCACTAGCAACACATGTGCCTCAAATTGTCTATTACACGGGTGCGGCCCCAGACACCCCATCCAACACGGCGACGCCCGCATTGGGGTTGAGCACGACTACCAAAAAAATCACGCATTATTGGGATGTCGCTACCCTAACATGGGTAGTGATCGCCCCCAACCTGCCCGCCCACTCAATAACGGAACATCTAACCGGGGAGGTTTGGACAAATGGTAAGCCAATTTATCGCAAAACTTGGACGGGCACCACTCCGAACAATGGTAACGACAACTCACTTTTCACTGTCACGGGGGCAACGGAAATCGTTCACTTTTTCGGGCGTATCGTCAATAGTACAAACCGAGTCGCTGACATGTTCGGGGTCTATTCTGGGAACGTAGGACATGGCCCCGCAGCTCAGTTTTACGGCAACGATCTGCACTGGTTCAACACTACGGGCGATACCCGCTGGCAAAACGGTGCATATGTCGTCACAGTCTCATACACAAAATAAATGGTACAATAGTAAGGCGCGATCGATATCTTGCAGGACATCGATCGCTGTAACACCCTAATGTGAGTAGGCTGTCATGAAAAATTGTACGATAGATTTGTCCGATCGGTTGCCTTTACCTGAAAAGAAGTTGACAAAGGCGGAAAAGGCATGGCAGGCTCAAGTAGAAAAAGTGAAAGCTGGTTTTGCCGCTGATGGGTATGTGCTACGAGATGAATACCGCAACAGCGGCCAAAGGTTGAAAATAACCTGTAAAAATGGGCATGACCATGAGATCAGTTGGTCTGTTTTCAGAAGAGGCGGTCGTTGCGGGGTATGCTCTGGGAGAGTTAAACCCAAAGAGCTTTGTATAAAGGCTTTTGAGTCTTGTGGGTACACCGTTTTAGGGGAATACAAAGGCACAAAAGACCCAGTGCTGGTACGTTGCGAGGCTGGGCATGAGAGAGAGATCACCTACAACTCTATAAGGCTTGGCGCAAGGTGCTTGAAATGTTCAAAGGTTTACGTTGACCCAGATTTTATCAAGAAAACACTTGAAGAAAATGGGTACGAAATGCTTGAAGAATACAAGAATTCATCCACTCCAATGCGTGTTAAATGCAGCAATGGGCATGAGATAAAATGCACTTGGGATCATTTCAAGCAAGGCCACCGATGCGCTGTTTGCGCAAAAATGGTTGTAACTCATGAAGACGTGAAGGCCGCATTCGAGACAAGAGGCTACACGCTGCTAAGCACCTACAAGAAAAGCAAACAAAAACTTGAATACATCTGCCCAAAATCCCATCGCAGATCTATTGTTTGGGATTCTTTCAAGGCAGGCAACGGCTGTGCAGAGTGTGCCGGAATGATAGTACATCATGTGGACGTCCAAACGGCTTTTGAGGCTGAAGGCTATACGCTGCTAAGCACTTACAAGACATGTGATCAAAAGCTCAAGTACATCTGCCCACAATCCCACCAGCACGAGATCACATGGACAAATTTTAAAACGGGCTATCGTTGCGGTGTTTGTTCACCGGGTGGTTATTCATCTAGCCTGCCAGGACGCATTTACTATGTCAGATTCACTCTTCCAGACGGCTGCAATATTTGGAAGATTGGGATCACGAACCTAACGGTAAAGAGCCGATTCCTAAGGGAAAACACCCCATACGAAATCATCTGGCAACAACGCTTTGAAGATGGGCGCATTCCACGGCAGATGGAACGTGAGATGCTTAAGAAGCACCGGAGACACAAATACAAAGGTGATGCGCTGCTTTCTGGCAATACCGAATGCTTCACCCGTGACGTGCTTGGGTACGACACCGGGCGGCAAAAGGCGTAACGACACTCACGCTTCCAGTGGGTACTTACGGGATTTATCCGCTCACCCGTAATTACAACGTCGATCGGGGTGTGTTGCAAGTGCGGATTTATAGCGCTTCTAGCGGCTGGCAATTAAATTAAGGAAAACTATGCGAACCCCTGCTTACTCAATCCTGGAAAATCTGATCGAAGATACTGGAGCGGCTGTTGGTTTAATCTACGGCTATTCCTCCGATCGGTCGCGAATACGATTGGTGTCGTCGATCGGGGCTGATTACAAATTCCCGGACTGGGATACGGTAGGGGATTGCTGGCTGAAACGACTAGAGGCGCACGAACAAAATGCGCCCTACGAAATCTTTGTCAGCCAACTTGCGGATGGGCCATGCAGGCAACGCTACCTTGATATTGGCTGTGATTACTCACTGAGTTATCCGATTATTCGGCACGGTCGGCTGTGCGGGTTTGTCGCTGCACTATGGCGATCGATACCGACAATCAGCAGCTCTCACCGCAATCGAGTCGCACGGGCATCGCTGGATCTAGCCGAGATTGTCGATGACGCGGGCTACCCGAAAAAGGCCACGGATGATGAACTGACGGCCAACCTGAAGTCGGTGGCGGCGGAGTTTGCATCTATTTGCAAAATTCAGATCGGCATCGATCGAGAGCAGCGAATCCTTTACTGGCGTGACATTGATGACTTTTTCGGATTTGGCAGTAATCCGCCTCTCAATCTCAGTTTAGGCCAGATTTTTACCGACCCCGGATTTGGAGAGGTGCATCAAAAATTAGTTGAGAAATTTCTAGATGGGGACACCGACTACCGCCCCATGAATGTTTCGCGGCAAATTGAGGTTAAAGGTGCCAATGGGGAGCGTCTGCGTATTGTGATCGGGTTATTACGACGGGTTAGTGCCCACAATACTTATGGAGCCTTAGCCCTCGGCTTCCCCGTGAAATTATTGGTTGGTGGCTCACTGGTTCCAGATGAGCCGGGAGATGAGAGATCTCGGCAGATTGAGCGGCATTTAGACACAGCGATCTCCGCCAGCAAAAAACTCGATCAATATTGGAAGGGGGGATTAGTCGTGGCGTTATGGGTCGCGATCGGGGGGCTTCTTTTTCTCGGCTATCAAGGCAAATTGCCGGGGCAGCACATTCAATCGGAACAGAAAAAGTGATGCAACACCTAGCCGACCTATGCGCCATTTCCTATTGGGCTGATTCTTGCGCCGAGTACGATCGCATGGGTTGTCAATCCTGGGCACTCCACATGCCGAACGCTCTGGATGAGGCTTATGCCTTGCTGCAAAACAATCAGCTTACGATCGTGATTCGGGGCACAGATGAGGTGCAAGATTGGACGCGGCGCAATCTAGACTTGCTCCCATCCCTGTCGAGGACGATGGGGGTCGAGTTGCACCGACCATTTTGGGAGGGGTGCAAAACAATTATTCCCCCGATCGAGAGCATCCTGCGCACTAGTGGTTTGTTTTTACCAAGGGGGCAACGGTTGAGTAAGTTTACGATCGTGGGCCATAGCAAAGGCGGTGCGATGGCGCATTTGTGTGGCTGGCATTTTCGTAATCATTATCCTGTTGTTGTTTCATTTGGCGCACCTCGTTGCCTTGGCCGCAATTTTAGTAGTCAACTCCGCAATCATTATCGTGTTGCACACCATGCTGATCCAGTGCCCAGAATTCCACCTAGAATATTGGGATGGGAGCATTTTGGTAAATCGATCGTGATCGATCACGACGGAAGAGTGGACGATCGACCAGGCGCATGGATAGAGGCGCGAGATAGTACGGGGCCATTCAGCCTAGTTACGCAGAATTTTGGGCATCTAATCCAAAATCACTTTGTTTATTCAAAATTGCCTTGGTGTTAAAAATGCGTCGGCCAAATATTGACGAGATGAGTAATGTTGGATGGATTGTTTTGATCGCGATCGCTGTGGTGGAAAAAATCACGCATCAGGAAATCCCTCAAGACGCTAAAACTACCATCCTAGAGATTGCGGCGGGGGTGTCGTTGTATTTCAATGGCAAACCGTCTCACGTTACCGAAAAATTGCTGAAAAAGGTGGCTGGCTATGAATTGGATTCTGTTGGGGTTGGTTCTATTCCCGATCGTGGCGCTAATCCTGGGGGGATTGATTACTCTGCTGTTTCTAGCGTGGGTGCATGGGATGACGCTGGAAGAAGTCGAGAATCGGGATTAAATCGCGCCTCTGTAGCGCCACCGGAATCGATCGAGCCAAATAGCGATCGAGCCAAGGCGGCAGCGTGGTATGCGGCAGACGTGGCTAGGGGGCGTGCAATGCCGCCGGATAAATTCGCGGAGTGGGCGCGGAGTGCGAATGAGGATGAAAGTGGCCCACAATCGGAGGCTTGGTAATGCCTTGGATTATTCCTACTCAAAATACACTCCTCAAGCTGCGCCCGATCGACTCAAAACAGCTTGGGGCGAATGAAGTTAGGCAGCGTGCGGCAGGCGATCGATTAGGCGTAGTGGCCGTAAGGAAAGCTGAGAATAATCACTGGCAAGTCAGGCTGGTCGGTGATTTAACGATCGGCGGCCAGCCAATTCGCGAACTTTATATCTGGCCGGGGCATTGGGATGGGGCGGCGGCGGCTTTGTTGCAATCGATCGAAGCTGGGCGACAAAAAG
Organism: Microcoleus sp.; assembly: GCA_051652045.1. Taxonomy (GTDB): domain Bacteria; phylum Cyanobacteriota; class Cyanobacteriia; order Cyanobacteriales; family Microcoleaceae; genus Microcoleus. The sequence continues at coordinate 7,817 of JBOFTL010000750.1, forward strand.
CCATTTCGATGAGTATTGGGACAGCTCAAAAGATTCCGGGCGGGGTTGAACTGCCCGTTGCGTACAAGTCCCAAATGGACAACGAAAACAATCCAACAGGGAGTTGCAACGTCACCTCGTCGGCAATGTGTCTGGAATACTGGGGGATTAAGTCGCCAAATTCTAGGCAGCTCGAAGATTTGCTGTATGAGTGGTTGCGAGAGAACGGGCTTTCCCGTCATGACCCCAACCACATCAAACAAGCGATCGAGCATTTCGGGTGTAAGGACGATTTCACCACTCGCGCCACTATCCCCGAAATCAAGAAGGCTCTTGATAACGGCATCCCCGTTATCGTTCACGGCTATTTCACAAGCTTTGGTCACATCATTGTATTGATTGGCTATAGCGAAAAGGGATTCATCGTGCTTGACCCCTATGGTGAGTGGACAGCAGGCGGGTACGATCGGAATGAGCCAAGCAAACCAAATAAGGGTGAGCGGATTGTTTATAGTTATGGCTTAATTGAGCGGACTTGCCTGCCTGATGGTGGATGTTGGGCGCATTTTGTGACAAGACCAGGAGTTCAAGCAAAAGTTAATCCTGCAAAAACACAGGACTCAGCAAAGCCAGGCACTCCGCGCTATTTCAAACCTCAAGAGTTCCGGCCCAACTCGATCGCGGCTAAATTCATCGCCCATTTTGAGGGGCTGAAATTGGAGCAATATTATTGTGATGCTGGGGTGAGTACGATCGGCCTTGGTACAACCCGCTGGACTGATGGTGGGCCAATTCCGGTTGGTGCAACTGTGACAAAAGACCAAGCGATCGCGCTATTTAAACGTGACGCTGCTGAGTTTATGGCGCAAATCCAACGCATTGTCGATGTGCCGTTGACGGCAAGGCAAATTGCCGCGGTGCTTTCGTTTTGCTATAACTGCGGCTGGCAGGGGTTTGAGAAATCCAGCTTGGCTCAGTCGATTAATGAGGGTGCGCCATTTGAAGAAATCCGCACCAATTTTCGCAAGTGGGCAAAAGCTGATGGTCAAGCGTTAGCCGGGTTATTGCGCCGCCGAAATGCTGAGGCAATGCTCTGGGAAGGGCGTGACGACTGGGAGGCTGCGGGCTATGACTAGCAGAAAAATCATCATCAGATCGGAGCTAATGTTGCAACGCCCGATCGAATCCAATCCATCCGACAAAACCATTTGGATTAACGTACGATCTCCAATGCGACAGCAACCGATCAAAGTCCACAAAAGCATTCACGAGATCCCACCGCAATGGCGGCTCTATTTGCAGTTCGAGGATATTCAGGGCAACATCCCCGGCATCCACCCATTTGTCTTGTTCGATGCCGCAATGGCCGATCGTGTAGTCCAGTTCACTCGCCAAGACTGGGATATATTATTGATTAACTGCGAGGCGGGTGTTTCCCGCAGTTCAGCGATCGCGCTAGCAACCGCTGAGGCTTTCGGCTTGCCATCCCCGATCGATGAGGCGATCCATTCGCCCAATCCACTTGTTTTAGGATTACTGAGGGTCGCGTTTCTGCACCCTCCGCAAACAGCAGCGGCAAATGCTACCACCGATCGCATTAATCGGCTACCATAGAGCGGGAATCATCAAGGAGTTTAATGTTATGGATCTGAACGCATTCAAGACGTTTGTCGTCAAATTGATTCAGGCTATCATCAGCAAAGGTGACGATCGAGCGGCTAAAGATGCTGTAACGATCGCGAAATTGTCGGCGGATGCGGCGGAGCTGAAGGCTAAAGTGGACGAACTGACCGCAGCATTAGCGGCAGCGGACGCTGCCAAGGTAGCCGAAATCGCAGCAGTAGTTCAGGGGCAGGCAGACGCGCTCAATGTACTATCGAGTGAGCTTGAGGCGCAATTCAATCCCACTCCTGTTGCTGACGCAGTAGCCGAAGTAGTCAAGGAATCGCCTGAAGTCGTCACCCCTCCCGCAGTCGAAGCGGCAACCACGATCGGGGAAGCAACTCCGACCGAACCCGCAGTTGTCGAAGCTGCCGTTGAAGCGATCGAAGCTGCTGCCGAATAGATTTCCCAC
>JBOFTL010000751.1:0-10458 GCA_051652045.1 Microcoleus sp.
AGTTGTGATAGTCGTGGTGACTGTTGCGTCCGGTGCCGATCCGTTGTTATTTAAGGGATCGGGGTCGGGAGTTGTCGAATTACTGCGGGATGTGTTTCTGATACTGCCCGCCGCTGGAGCGATTAGCGTTACTTGGCGGACGGCGTTATCTCCGCTCAGCAGGGTAGGAATCGTGGGGAAGGTGACAATTCCCGTCACTGGGTCGTAGGTACCTCCACCCGTGGCTGTAACCCCCGTCAAACCGGGAACGATGCTGTCGGTAATCACTACGTTTTGAGCGTCGTTCGGTCCGTTATTGACGGTAGTTATCGTATATGTAACCGAGCTGCCTGGTGCGGTAGTTGTGAGGCCGCTCTTAACCGTAACCAAATCTGCGCCGGGAGCGACGCTAGTGGTGACGGTGGCGGTTGTCGCCGTACCGTTGTTGTTGTTGGGGTTGGGGTCGCCCGTGGTTGAGGTGCTGCTGGAGGTGTTGGTAATGCTGCCCGTGTCCGGCATTCTCAGAGAGACGGTGCGGGTGATGCTAGCACCGTTGGCCAAGCTGGCGATCGGGGGAAAAGTAACTACCCCCGTCACCGAGTTGTAAGTACCGCCATCAGAGGCTGTAACTCCTGTCAAGCCGGGAATGATGCTGTCGGTAATCACTACGTTAGCAGCAGCACCGGGTCCGATATTGGAGGTAGTAATTGTATAACTGACCGATTGACCTGCCGTCGCCGATGTGAGGCCGCTCTTGGTGGTGGAAACATCTGCAGCGGTGCCGATAACCGTGGTGACTCGACCTCCCGGCTGGTTGGGATCGGCAGTTACTGAACCGTCGTTGTTAGTCGGATCGGGGTCTGGAGTCTCGGAGGTACTCCTGACAATGTTGGTAATGGTTGTCAGGGTGGGTGGCGGGACAAAGCTGATGGTGCGGACTACCGTTTGGCTGACGGGTAGGCTGATAATCGGCGGGAAGGTGACGACGCCTGTTGCCGTGTCGTAACTGCCTCCGTTGGAAACAATAACTCCGGTTAATCCGGGAACCAAGCTGTCGGTAATGGCAACGTTGGCGGCCGCAACAGTACCGAGGTTGGTGGTGGTAATTCGATAGGTAAGTTGTTCGCCGGAGTTGATGGTAGGCGGAGCGGTTTTTTGGGTAACAACGTCGGCACCGGGGACAAAAGTGGTGATGACTCTGCCTCCGGGTTGACCGGCCGGGGCGGTTGTGGTCCCGTCGTTATTGGCTGAGTTGGTGTCTGGGGTATCTGAGGTACTTCTGACGGTGTTGGTGAGGCTCGTCAGGGTAGATGGTGCTACGAAGCTGATATTGCGGGTTTGGGTGATGCCAACGTTTAAGGTGGCGATCGTCGGGAAGGTAATCACACCTGTAGCTGGGTTGTAAGTACCGCCGTCGGATACGCTAACTCCTGTTAGATTGGGCAGCAAACTGTCGGTAATCACCACGTTGGCCGCCGGTCTGGGACCGTTGTTGGTGCTGGTAATTACATAGGAGATCGAGCCACCTGCTACGATGCTCGCCGGACCTGTTTTGAGGGTGGCTACGTCGGCACCGGGGTCGATCGTGGTGCTGACAGCCGAGTTGGTATTGTTGGTGGGGTTGGGATCGGGAGTAGCTGAGGTGCTGCTTGCCGCGTTGGTGATGACGCCACCCTGGGGTGCCGTAAAGGAGATCGTCCGCAGGGCTGTCTGGCCGTTGCTGAGGGCGATCGCGGGAAATGTCACGATCCCTGTAGCTGGGTTGTAAGTACCGCCGTCTGTGGCTGTAACTCCCGTTAAGCCGGGTACGATACTGTCAGAAATCGTCACGGCTTCAGCGGGACTCGCGCCGTTGTTGACTGTGGTAATCGTGTAAGTCAGCAACGCACCGGGATTGGCTGCCGTTTGCCCGGTTTTGGTGGTAACAACATCGGCGCTGGGGGTGATATTTGTAACGACGGTAGAATTTGTGGGCGTTCCGTCTTTATTGGTGGTGCTGCCGTTGTTGTTCGGGAGAAAGGGGTCTGGAGTTGGCGAATTACTGCGGGCCGTGTTGCTGACGGAGGTCAGGTTGGCAGGAGCAACAAAACTGACGGTGCGCAGAACTGTACTGACTGGTAAGGATGCGATCGGCGGGAAGGTCACAATCCCCGTTAGCGGGTCGTAGGTACCGCCATCGGAGGCGCTGACTCCAACTAAACCCGGAACGATGCTGTCGGTGATTACAGCATTTGCTGCCGGATCTGGTCCGACGTTGGCTGTGGTCAAGACGTAAGTAATCGTTGACCCAGCACCAGCAGTAACGGGACCGCTTTTGGTAGTCACGAGGTCGGCAACTGTATCGGTGAGTGTAGTTAGTTGTTGCCCGATAATCGTTGAGCTGTTGTTGTTACTTAAGTCGGGGTCGAAAGTCGCTGCCGTACTGATTGCCGTGTTGGTGAAAGTACTGTTCAGAGGTAGAGTTGTGGGCAAACCAACAGTCAGGGTGTAGGTAACGCTTTCACCCTGATTGAGAACCGGAATTCTCGACCAGGTAACGTTTCGCGTCACGCTCGAGTAAGCACCGGGACCGAACGGACCTGTGGCAACGACGGTAGGAACTGCTGGGAAAGCTGGCAGTAATTCTGTTGGTAATTCGTCTTGAACTAAGACTTCTTGAGCGGGACTCGGCCCTCTGTTTGTAGTGGTAATCGTGTAGGTGATGCTGCCGTTCGGCTTAATAAATGCCGGACCGCTTTTGATGGTAACAACATCAGCTTGGCTGGGAGGAGTAGGAGTTACTGTTTCGATCGCGAGGTTGCGAATTTCGTGAAAGTTGGTTGCTACTCCGGTGGAACTGGCAAAACCGAATTTGAAAGTGGGAGGTATCGCTCCGTTAACATTTGCTAGATTCGGGATGTCAATTAAGGTTTCGCCGGGGTCTGTAAATAAACCATTGTTGTTAGCGTCGATCGCGATCGTCAGTCGGTTGGGTGTTGCCGAATTAGCTGGAGCCAGGATAATTTGAATGCTTCTTTTTGCTGCATCCCGACTGGTCGCAACACTATTGTCGAAGTCAAAACCAGGATCTCTAAAATCGATAGTTTTGGGAATGTTGTCAATGCCGATGGGAGAAATTGCATTGGTTAAAAATGCATAACCTCCTGCTTGATTGCCTCTAAGCGTGATTGAATCAGGTCTGTAGCCAGTCAGAGAATTGGGCTGTTCGCCTGGTATTGGGGGATTTGCTGGTGGAATTTGTGCTGGTGGCGGCCCGGAACGCCCTTCGGTAGCGTTAGAAAAATTCCCAAACTCGTCCAATCCAATGCCCAAATAACCTCCTACCAATCCGGGCGTATTGGGGGAAGCGGCGGTATCGAGATTGGCGTAGCCCAGGGAACCACCAAACCCCCCTGCTGCTGTCGGACTGGCCGTCCCGTCAATCAAGAAGAAGCTAATACCGTCTCCGGGCTGCGGGGTGATAAAACCGTTGGGACCGGAAGAATTAACGCCGTTGTAAGCAAAGAAATCGAAGGTAATTTTTAGACCGTCGGCAGAGGGTATGGGGTTATCGTAGAGCACGAAGGCGGGGAGTCCGATACCGTTGGTTGTCAACCTCAATGCCCCTTGACCCGATGTATCGCCCCCCAAACCTGGCAGTATGGCTGACGCACTTCCTGCTGTGATACCGGGAATTCTTTGCGTGTTGGCGGGAAAGACTGGATTGGGGTCGAAGACTGCCCCGTTTTGTCCCCGATACAGCCAGGGACCCTTGACTGTCGATTGCCTAAATGTTTCGTTAACTAAGGTACCGAGGACTCCGCTGTATGCCTCCAGCACTTCTGACTTGAGGGCAATCTTCGCCTCTATTTCTCCTGTAGTAAATTCTAATTCCCAGTTGCCACCCAAGGCTTGACTCCCCGTCAAACTTTCGGAAGCTGCAACAGCCGCACCCGTAAGTTCACTGAGGCGGCGCGCGAAGGCTTTACCTCGTTCTCCCGCTGCCGTAGAGCAAGCAAATAAGAGAATATTTCCTCTCTCGCTGAGGGCTTTTCCCCACTGCTGCAACAAATCGCTGTAACTTTCTATACTGTCGCTGCTGAGTTTTGCTGACCCCAGTTGCACCCAGGCTTCGCCACCGTGGGCGATTATTTGCAGGCTGTTTAAATTGCTGAAATTAGACAGAATTTTAGTAATTCGATCGACTCCATCTACACCCGATTCGACTACAAATACCTTTGCTCCCTCTTTAATTCCCCCCAGCCAGCTTTGGTAATTTTCTACTTGGGAGTCAACGAACAATACATCGTTTATCTGTTGCACTTTGGCGGGAATAATTGGCGGTGTTGGGGAGTTTTTGCCAGCAATACTGCGTATGCTGGAGTTATCTGCTTGTTTCAACAGGAAAACTGGTTTGTTGCAGATGCTTTGCATGGCGTAAATGACCTCTCAGAATTGTGTGTAAGATACCCATTTTCAAGCTGAAATATATCGCAGCTTGAAAAAATTTTAATTGCAAATTGTGCAATTCAGAAACCTATGCCCTGATTGTGGGAAGCATAAATATTTGAAATTTCCCCAGCATAAAATTCTGCTATTGAGACAGATAGCAATTGCAATATTACATTAAGTGTTTTCTGCCCGCGCAAATGTTTGACAGGAATTCAAAATGTCAACCTTTAGCTGTGAGGCGAGGGGTTAAATCCCCGCCGGACTTGGGGAAAGTGCGTTTTTTGCTGGCACTGGCAACAAGTAGTGTCTTTGTCTCAGTTACGATCGCCCAATTCCTACTTTGATTTCAAGTGGCATACCCTACTTTAGGGCCGATCGATAACTTAAACTATAATTTTTTAGCGGATTGTGTGTTAGTTTAGATGCCCTTGACAAAATTTATTTAATCGGATACTCTTCTCCCCTGGCTCGGAACACTATCTGCGATTTTTCCAAGCTAATTTTTTTTTACTCAAAAAATGCTTGTTGCACTTTTTTGCATTCAACTAACCCATATTTCTAACTTTCCCGATCGCACTTCGGGATCTAAATTCTGTCTTTAGCCTCTTTCTTTAGCCTCTTTCTTTAGCCTCTGTCTTTAGCCACACACAGACTTTAGCTCGGATTTTGGCTGGGGACTGCTGGCAATATTCGAGCTGAATTTATTGGAGGTAACATTTAGCAGGGGACATACTGTAGGTGCATATTAATAAGTACCAATTAATAGGTACATATTAATTTACCTTAAATGTGCCCGCAAATGCACGGATTTGCAATCCCAAATTTAAATTACATCTTTTAAATCCGGTCGTCAATAGTTCGGGCTTTATAGTGAGAACAATCTTTACACGGACCTGACGGATTGACCGCACAGCGAATGTAACTAGACCGTGCATTGTACTCGCAAGTAATGTCCCCAACCAGATAACCCACACCGGGTACATAGGTGCTATCGACATCGAACCCGCGTGTTGGCTGGGGTATGGCTCTTACAGCTAATCTTGCTGCCGCAATTCTTTCGCGTGCCTGAGCCTCTGCTTTGCGCATCACCCACAGAGAGAGCAGCCACGGAGTTAAACCTAAAAATAAAACCAAGATCGCTGTCAACACATTTTCTAGGCTGGCTTGGGGAATAATATTTTAATTTAGACGATCGACCCAAAAAAATCATTTGACCGCAGACGATTTTTCATATGAAAAGTTCCTGGCTAATTGTCCCGAAAGCAACTTTTTTTTAACTGGACCTGCAGGGGAAAAATTTCCGTCAGCGGGGGTAAGCGGCGGATTCGGCTAGTAAGATGCGCTGGGGCTGATTACTCGAACAAGCAAGCGTGCGGCGGGGAGAGTGTTGCACCGCCGTTACAGAATTGGGAAACAATCGGAATACAGAGGTCGTAGGTAATTTTGCGGAACGATCTGTTCCGGCAAATATTTGAACTGACAGGGTTAAAGCGGCGGCTAACAGCAGTTTTTCAAGCATGGCGGGTTTCTCCAAAATCTAGACGCACGCAAAGATTGCTCTTGTGATACCTATTAAGATATAAAATCCCCTTAGAGGGTTGGTGCGATCGCGTGCGAATACTGAAGTGACCGCGATCGCGAGCTGTAATGGAGCTGGCTCTTGTATGGAAAAATACGGAGAGTAAAAAAAGAAGAATTAGCTAAACAGACGGGAATCCCCACACTATACCGCCTCGGTTAGTGTGGGATGAGAGTCGCGTGAGTGACTAATTCTCAAAAAAGTAACCAACCCGGACTTTGTTCGATCGCGGGTGCGTTCAACTCCGATTAAATTCTTTCAGGTAAATGACGCAAACTTATCAATTCCAAAGACTCTTGTTTGACGCGACCTGCCATAGCAGCTAACTGCAAACTCATAAAAGCATTCAAATCTTCCAAATCGCACTTTGCTGAAGCAAAAAGTTGCTGCATATGATTTTCCGCTTCTAAACTTAGATAGCCAGCGGCAATAGCTTGTTGTACAACTTCACGAATCAGCACGAGCGAAATTTTCCTTACGAAATTTGTGTAGAAGAAGGAAGAGTTGACAATTGACAATTGACAATTGACAGGTAGGGGCGGTGCCCCCGTGCCCGCCCTCTTAATTGACAATTGACAGGTAGGGGCGGTGCCCCCGTGCCCGCCCTCTTAATTGACAATTGACAGGTAGGGGCGATGCCCCCGTGCCCGCCCTCTTAATTGACAATTGACAGCGGTCATTAGTTAGAAGAAGGAAGAAGCTAGAAATAAGAAGCTAGAAGTAGTCGAACGAAATGATGAGCTAAGTTGCTAACTGGAAATTTCAGAAACAATGCCGGAGAAAGCTGCGTTTTTTTTCAACTCACGAGATTCTTGTTTCACCAAACCGGACATCGCTGCTAGTTGCAAAGTCATAAAAGCGTTTAAGTCTTCTAAATCGTATTTTGTAGTCGTTAACATACGTCGCAGTTGATTTTCTGCTTCAATACTAAGATATCCCGCACTCATAGCTTGTTGAGCGAGGTCGCGAATCAACACCATAACAGTTGCCCGTTCTCTCGAATTAACAACCTCAGTATCGATGATTTCTCGCTCGGCAGTGGTGACGGCTATTGCTGATATCCAGTGACATTTCAGATCTCCCATCGTGACAGCCCAACTCGCAAATTGTGACCTGCAGCAGCTTTGAATGTGATATCGATCGCACTTGCGGGGACTCAGGAGAGGGAGAGAGGGAGAGAGGGAGAGAGGTGAACAGGCGCGGTTTCAACCCACCTTGTAACATCTTTTAAGCGCTACCCGCGCATTTATGCCGGGGAGTACGTCAACCGAAATGGAACTATGGCAAAATCAACAAGTTCAGTATTTGCGTCACGACTATGGAACCCCTTCATAAAGATTTACTACAACAAATAGGCCGGTTATCTGAAACTTATGTTAATTTAGCCGATCGCCTGTCCCAAGCTGCCAAACAACTGCAAGACACGGGCATTCCTCCCGCCGAAAGCTTGCTGCAAGAAACCGCCACCTACTGTCGCAACTTTGCCACAGTAAAAACCCAAGCTATCGAACTCAACAAATCCGCTGCAATAGGGGAAATTGCTTCCCTCAAAGACATTCAAAACTTAGTCGAGACAATCGCAGCTTCCGGAGGTAAAGCAGAAATTCGCAGCGCAGCCCTGAAAGTGCTCGATCGAGTTTTAGCACTCATTCACCGCGAACAAAGCGATTTCGCGCCGCTGCAATCAGTAAAAGCCAGAGCCCGCGAACTCCACCGCGCGATTTCCGAATCCACTCCGACTCAACTGCATTCTGATGCAGAATCCATAATTGGAGGTCAACACCCAGTTGCAGCGGTACTGGCGTTAGTCGAACAGCAAGACAACTTGGACGACTCGCAGTGGGTGACTCTGGAAGAAACAGTCAGCGCCGCTTTTGGGAAACAGCTAGCCGTTGCCATTTCCCGAGGTAAGTTAACCGTCAACGAGACAGCAGTAACAGCAGCAGCCAGCGTTGCACCTGCTGTTAAATTTGCACCAGAACCCCAAGCCAGCGCCCCACCCCTACCCGAAGTCATCGTCATCCCGTCGGGAAACGTCGCCCCGAAACAAGTTGCGGCCGTACCCGAAATTAAGATTTTGGAATCGCCAGCACCTTCGGTCCCCATGCACGAGGTGATTATAGTTCCCAGCATTGAAGTACCTAAATCCCTCCCGACTTCGGCTTCGGGAAACATTATCTTTGGCGAACCTCCCCGCACGCAGCAGGTGCCGGCTGAGGGGGCTGTGGGGCTGAAAGTTTTGGCGCACATTCAGGGAATCGGCGATCGCACTTTTGGTTCTGGCGAATATGCTGGTACTAAAGGTCAGGGGCGGCGCGTTGAAGGATTTGGGATCGATCTCGAACCGGCAATTCCCGGTTTGAAAGTTGAGTATATGGCCCACGTTGAAGGAGTTGGCGATACTCCTTGGATGGGTGAGGGACAATTGGCGGGTTTTCGCGGCCAAGCAAAACGAATTGAAGGATTTGCGGTGCGTTTAACTGGTGCGGAAGCTGCGAAATACGATGTATTTTACACCGCTCACATTCAGAATATCGGCGATACTGAGGTATCTTCCAACGGTGCATACTGCGGCACTCGCGGCAAGGCTTTGAGAATAGAAGGTATCAAAGTTTGGATCGCGCGATCGGCCTCGTTTCAACCAGCGACACCTGTTAGCTTAAAAGTTTTAGCACACATTCAAGGAGTCGGCGATCGCACTTTTGGCGATCGAGAATATGCTGGCACTCGCGGTCAAGGCCGTCGAATCGAAGGATTTCAAATTAAAATCGATCCGCCTGTTGCTGGTTTAAATTTGCAGTACATGGCTCATGTTGAAGGAGTTGGCGACACTGCTTGGATTGATGGTGGGGAGTTAGCAGGTTTCCGGGGCAAAGCCAAGCGAATTGAGGGATTTGCGGTGCGTTTAACTGGTGCGGATGCTGATAAATATGATGTATTTTACACCGCTCACGTTCAGAATGTTGGGGATACTCCCGCGATCGCTAACGGTCAATATTGCGGCACTCGCGGCAAAGGTTTGAGGGTTGAGGGAATTAAGATTTGGGTCGATCCTAAAAAAGTTGAGAGTTGATAGTTGAGAGTGCGAGCGTCCCCGCTCGCGATCGATTGATAGTTGACAGCTTGTCCTGAGCTTGTCGAAGAGTTGACAATTCTGCAGTAAAGGCATCACCATAATAATAGTTTGTAGTGAGGACTTCAGTCCTCAAAATAGAGCAAACTCAAGTCCTCACTACGAATTAATATTGTGACCTGACGCAAAATCTCACTAAATCTTTAGCTTTCTCTGCAAATTTCGGAAATTCTTCGATCGAGACTCGCAATTCGATCGGCAGTTATTGAATCAAAATAGCGCTCCGATATGGTAAAATCTGAGAGACAAAGCTGCGATCGCAAGTTTTCATCAATCTCTAATATTTCCCCTTCATCAGTAACAATTTTTTGCAGCAAAATCACAATTTCCCTTTCCAATTGACGATTGCCTTGCTCAAAAAAATCTTGAGAGTTAGAACGAAATAAACCGCTATTAATTTGCTGAATTTGGCTTGGTGTTAGCGATTGAGCAGACACCGCAACCGGAAATGTAAAAAATATAAAATATGCTGCCAGCCACCAGCTAGGAATTACCTGTTTGAGAATGTTGTTCATCGCTGTCAGGAGGAGTTTTTACTGTTGGTTCGTCGGATTCTGACTCACTCGCTAATTTATCTTCTAGTTCGAGTTTTTCTTGCCACTCGACCAACTGCTGAAAAAGTTGCTGATTGATTTGAAATACGGGTTTGTTGGTTTCAGACATATTTACTCCTAAATGTTATTGCAATAATTAGCTTGATTCAGCTTAGATGTGTTGAGTAATACCGGATCTGGGAGCGGGTGCGCAGCACGCACCCTACTAATATAAATTATAGCTGGTAAATTTTCAGCAGCGACGTAATTATCCCAGTCAAAGAACCGCCCAGCAAAGCTAAAGTAGCTAAGGTACTGATGCCAAATCCTATCGCTCTTTTTTCTGCAGCTTGATAGTAGCCCCAAGCAAACAAAATACGTCCAATTATCCAAATCCCGCCGATCGCACCAGCCCAAATCGGACTGATAAATTGCGCAAATAACCACAGTGCTGGCAAAAATAGAATCATTTGTTCTACGCTATTTTGCTGTACGCGCACTACTCGCTCAAAATCGGGATTTCCTGACATCTGCGGGGGAGAAATTTTGTATTTTGCTCTCGCTCGGCCGACGTTGATGGTGACAACAAAGTAGAGAATTAATGCGGAAACAGTAATGAGACTGGGCCAAAGTGTCGCGTTTGCTTCTGCAAGCATGATTCGGTATTTTGGGTGTAAAGTAGATATGCTGATTATAGCTCGATTATTGTCGATCGCATCATTAATTAATTTAGGTAATTAATTTAGGTGCGCTAACAAAGCAGTTTCCCAAGCTGCTGCAATTTTGCGAAATCCTTCTTGGTT
>JBOFTL010000752.1:0-1752 GCA_051652045.1 Microcoleus sp.
CAGTTTCTTAAGGCGCTATATGGCGATCGCTTAATTACCTTCAACCTAGAAGCACACTACTGGGAATGCGATCTAGCGCAGGTAAAAGCTGCTGCCCTCACCGATAATGTAGTCGAGTTTATGGCAGTACAGTTGCAAAAATTGCCTGTGGAAACTCAAGAAATGCTGAAATTAGCCGCTTGTATTGGCAACTCTTTCGATTTAACAACCTTGGCGATCGTGTCAGAAAAATCGCCCGTTGATGTGGCAGCAAATTTGTGGAAAGCATTGCAATCGGGTTTGATTTTGCCGATTAGTGAAACATACAAGTTTTTTCAATCCAAAGACTCTCAGGATACTTATGCCAAAAAGGATATCGCTGTACCGTACAAGTTTTTGCACGATCGCGTCCAACAAGCTGCTTACTCTTTAATTCCTGAAGATTTCAAACGCAAAACTCACCTGAAAATCGGTCAATTACTGTTGCAAAACATCTCAAAATCGGAACGAGAAGAAAGAATTTTTGAGATTCTGAATCAGTTAAATGTTGGCGTGGAATTAGTTGTTGAACCAGACCAACGAAATCAACTAGCTCAGTTAAACCTAATTGCTGGGCAAAAAGCCAGAACTGCTAATGCTTATGCTGCATCTTTCGAGTATTTAACAGTGGGGATTAGTCTGCTGGCATCGGATAGTTGGATTCAATCCTACGATCTCGCTTTAAGGCTGCACGAATCTGCCGCAGAAGCTGCTTATCTCAGCAGCAATTTTGAGGCGATGGAACAATTAGTTAAAGTCGTTTTACAGCAAGCTAAAACTCTGTTAGATAAAGTAAAAATATATGATGTTAGGATTCAAGGTTATGGAGCCCAGAACGAATTACGAAAAGCACTCGATACAGCACTGGAAATTCTTCAAGTATTGGGTGTGAGTTTTCCTGAAATACCCGGTGAGATTGATATTCAACAAACACTTGCAGAAACGATGTCTCTCTGGACAGGACAATCTCCTTCTAGCTTAATTGATTTACCAGAAATGGTGACGCCTGAAACAATCGCAGCCATGCAAGTTTTGTCGAGCGTCATTCTGATCGCATATCAAGTTTGTCCCGAATTGTTTGTACTGGGTGTATTAAAACAAGTTAGTTTATCCCTGCAAAATGGTAATACAGATCTGTCGGCCCATGCTTATGCTTGTTACGGTTGCATTCTCTGTAGCATGGTGGGTGAAATTGAGGCGGGATTTCAGTTTGGAGAACTGAGTTTAACTCTGTTAGAAAGATTGAAATCTAAAGATTTAAAAGCTAAATCTCTCTATGTTGTTAGCGCCATCGTCACCCATTGGAAAAAGTTCATTGGTTCAACCTTAAACCCTCTTTTAAACGCTTACACTAGCGCTCTGGAAAGTGGAGATCTATCTCATGCTGCATGGGCAGCTTATATGTATGGCTACCATTCCTATTTCATCGGTGGTGAACTGTCAGAATTGGAACAAAAAATGGCAGCCTATAGCAAACAACTCGATCGGATCGGACAAGTATCTTTAATGCAGATGAACGACATCTGCCGCCAAGCGACTTTAAATCTGATGGGTATGGCTGAAAATCATCTGGAATTGAGGGGAAATGCCTACGATGAGAAAATCATGCTCCCTTTGCACCAGGAAACCAACAACCACACCCTGATGTGCAAATACTATATGCAAAAGCTGATTCTTTGCTATCTGTTTGGCGACGAGGTTACAGCATTGAAAGTAGCCGATTTAACAAATAGT
>JBOFTL010000753.1:0-4470 GCA_051652045.1 Microcoleus sp.
GAGACGCTGACCAAAAACTCGGAACTCATAGTATCCCGCGCTGCTAACCGGATTTTTGTTGGTGGTTCGCCGCTGGCATTTTTGGAAAGACCCCAAGAACAAGTGATGGTGGCAGCCGGTGCTGCTCGCGGCGGTTCGGGAAATGTCTCTGAAGGCATGAAGCTGGGAACTGTTACCTACGTTGAAGGCCGTGCTGGCGGCAGCAGCGGTGGCGGCGGCTTTTTGGGTTTAGGAAATCTGTTTTCGACCAACGGTAGCAGCGGACCGATCCCGGCTGGATTCCAGCCGATCAATGTTTCCCGCTACGGCCCCGGCAACATGACCAAATCGCTGCGCGATTTGAGCTGGTTTTTGCGCTACATTACCTACGCGATCGTTGCGGGAGATCCGAACATAATTTCGGTGAACGTGCGCGGATTGCGGGAAATTATTGAAAATGCTTGCTCGTCGGCAGCGACAATTGTCGCAATGCAGGAAATGAGATCGGCTTCCTTGGGCTATTTCAAACAAGATGCCGATGCGGCTGCGATCGTCGCACAGTATTTCGACGTGGCGATTACCGAATTTAAAGCTCCGACGCCTTCGGACAAGGTGCGCCAGCGCGAAAGTAACGACCAGCAAGGGCTGCAACTGCCTCAAATCTACTTCAACGCTGCGGAGCGCCGATCGAAATTCGTCATGAAAACCGGCTTGTCTTCCGGTGAAAAGCAAGAAATCGTCAAAGCAGCTTACCGCCAAGTCTTCGAGCGCGACATTACCCGCGCCTACAGCCAGAGCATTTCTGACCTCGAATCGAAGGTCAAAAACGGCGAAATCTCGATGAAAGAGTTTATCCGCCGCCTTGGCAAATCTCCCTTGTACCGCCAGCAATTCTACGAGCCGTTTGTCAACAGCCGTGCTGTAGAATTAGCAGCCCGCCACTTCCTGGGCCGGGGCCTGAGCTCGCGTGAAGAATTCAGCAAGTATTTCGCGATCGTCACTAAAGGCGGCCTGTCTGCCCTGGTAGATGCAATGGTATATTCCCAGGAATATTCCGACTACTTCGGCGAGGAAACCGTCCCTTACCTGCGCGGTTTGGGTCAAGAAGCTCAAGAATGTCGCAACTGGGGCCCGCAAATTGACCTGTTCAATTACAGCGCTCCGTTCCGCAAGGTGCCTCAGTTTATCACCTTGTTTGCAGGCTACAATCAGCCACTGCCAGACCAGCACGTTTACGGTGTCGGTAACGATCCGCTGGAAATTCAGTTCGGCGCGATTTTCCCGAAAGAAACTCGCAATCCCAAGAGCCGTCCGGCTCCTTTCGGCAAAGATACCCGCCGCATCCTGATCCATCAAGGTGCTGGTATTGAGAACCAACTGAGCAATCCGGGCGCGCGGGGTAAGGCTCCTGGCTCCTTGGGTCCGAAGGTGTTTAAACTAGACCAGCTTCCCGGCGGCTACGCCTCTCCGAAAAAATCAACTCGCGGTGTCACCAGCAGCTACAGCAGTGCTTCCAGCGTCAAATTTAGCGAAAGTTCCACCCAAGCGGTGATTCGGGCAGCTTACCTGCAAGTGTTCGGTCGCGACGTGTTTGACGGTCAGCGCCAAAAAGTGGCAGAAATTAAGCTGGAAAACGGCGACATTACGATGCGCGAGTTTATCCGGATGCTGGCGAAGTCGGACGTGTTCCGCAATATGTATTGGAGCAAGCTGTACGTTTGTAAGGCGATCGAATACATCCACCGCCGCCTCCTGGGACGCCCTACCTACGGCCGCCAGGAAATGAATGCTTACTTCGATCTTTGTTCTAAGAAAGGTTTCTACGCGCTGGTCGATAAAATTATTGACTGCGTAGAATACGGCGAAGCTTTCGGCGAAGATACTGTTCCTTACGAGCGCTATCTGACTCCGGCTGGTTTGTCGATGCGGACGATGCGCAGCGGTTCTATCGGCGAGCCCATTGTCGCGGCTCCGGAAGAAACTCCGAGGTTTATCGAATTGGGTGCTGCTGGCGATCGGGGCGATATTGAGTTGCAAAATCGGATCGCTCAAGGTGTTAGCAAGCGTCGCGAACAAACTAAGGTATTCAAGCTGACGAATACTTCGGATAAAGTGGCTTTGAAAACTTTAATTCAAGCTGCTTACCGTCAAATTTTCGAGCGCGATCTCAATCCTTATGTTGTGAAGAATGAATTCACTGCACTGGAAAGCAAACTCGGTAACAATGAAATCAATCTCAAGGAGTTCATTGAAGCTTTGGGTTGTTCTCCGCTGTACGTGAAACAGTTCTACGCACCGTACCCGAATACGAAGGTGATTGAGTTGGGAACTAAGCACTTCTTGGGCCGGGCTCCCCGCAATCAAGCAGAGATTCGGACTTACAACCAAATCTTGGCAAGTAATGGCATTAAGGGCTTCATCAATGCGATGTTGAACAGCGTTGAGTATGCTGAGGCTTTTGGTGAGGATACTGTTCCTTACCGCCGCTTTCCGACTCTGCCGGCTGCGAATTTCCCGAATACGGAAAGGCTGTACAATCAATTGACCAAGCAGAATGATGATTTGGTGGTTCCAAGTTTTGAACCTGTTGCTGCGATCGATCGCAGTTAACCAAATTGCTAGAAAATTGAGTTGGTAAGTTGACAAAAATCCCTCGTTATGGTAATGCTGTAGCGGGGGATTTTTGCAACCGCAGATATTAGCGGATAAACGCGGATGAACGCAGATGGGTTGATGTAGGGATAAGATAGACGATCGACCATTGAGCCAAAACTTATCATGAAAATTAAATCGATCGCCCTGGCAATTATTTGCACTTTACCGTTTTTTTTATTGTTTGCAGCAAGGGCAGACCAACCGAATCAACCTTGTCGGGCCGCTCTCGATACTAGCAAAGGAACTGATAACGAGGTAAATAACTGTCCGATAACTGTGGGGCAGTTTACGATTCGCGGAACTTTTTCTAATCCGAATTTGCGGGCTTCTTTTTGGGCTTGGGAACCAGCTTATTACGTTCTTTATGTTGAAAACAAGACAACTGGTAGCAAGATTAATCTTACAGGTTTCAATGTCGCGGGTACGACTAGCAGACCGCAATATCGATTTGTAGATGGCGATCGCAAACAGACTTATGTTGTCAGTTTCCGATATGCAGAACCGAATGCCATCCGATTAGAAATTTATCAAAACAATCGGGCGATCGTCAATGAAGTGCTGGTGCGCGAATCGGATAAACTCATCGGAGGACCTTGATAAAAGTTCGATCGGGCGAGATTAGAAGGAAGAAGGAAAGCACGACACGGATTCGGACACGGATACACGGATAAATTATCGGCTATTCAGTATTCTTCGGAGGGAAGAAGGAAGAAGAAAACGAGCGACTGACAACAGTCAACTGTCTGCTCTAAACTGTCAATTGTCTACTATCAACTATCAACTATCAACTGTTATAGATCGGTCAACAGTCTAGCTTTGCGCAAAATAAAAGTTAGGACTGATTCATTTTTTGCGATGATATCAGCCGTACCTTCCATGCCAGTAACGATCGCGCATTCTCCCCTACCTGCGTTCAATTTTAAAGTGTCTGGTGCGATTTTTACCTGATAAAACCCCCCCGACTGCGGCAGGCTTTGAGCGTTAGTTTGCGCGCCATCTGTCGGGGCCGCATCTGGAGAAATCGCGCTGACAGTACCGTTGAGAGTGCCGTAATCTGGATAGGGACAAGCTGATACTCGCATTTGCACTTTTTGACCTGTTTGCACTTTGCTGATATCTCCGGATGCGACTTTGGCTGATATCGCTAACGGCGATTGCGTGGGGGAAACTTCGGCAACTGTTTCTCCGGGACGCACTACTTGAGAAGTATTGCGGAGATTGAGTTTGTAAATAATTCCCGATACGGGCGATCGCAAGGCTGTATAGGTCAATTCTTTAGTTAATTGTTCCATTTCTTGCCGATCGCGATTTAATTTATTTTCAAATTCAACTTGACGCTGAATTAACTGCTGGCGTTCTTGTTTCGATCGGGCTAAAGCAACTTCGCCGGCTGCTTTTTCTCTAGCAATTGTTTCTCTGGCTGAAGCTACAACTGCATCGCTGGGATTGAGGGCGGATTTTGCTGATTCCAGTTTTGCCATCTCTGCTGCTACCGCTTGTTTTTGCCTGTCTACCGCCCGTTTTTCGCCTTCTACAGCAGCTTTTCGGGCAACTACGGTTTGTTCTTCCTGTTCGGCGGCGAGTTGTGCTTCCTCAAATTGCAGTTGGGAAATTGCCCCGGATTTCACTAAAGGTAAGTAGCGATCGCGCTTGACCTTTGCAGCTTGAAATCCCTTTTCTGCTGATGTTAAATTTGCCAAAGCCGAGTTTAAATCTGTTTCAATTTTTTGCAATTCTTGGGTTGCTTGTCTTAAATTTGCTTCGGCTTCGGCTACTTGCGCTTTAGATGTAATTTGCTGGTTTTGATAGTCGCGTTGAGTGCGGTTTAAATCTGCT
>JBOFTL010000754.1:0-2632 GCA_051652045.1 Microcoleus sp.
CATGGGAATTCCTGGTTTGCCAGAATTCTCGTCCTTATAGGCCGGGAAGTGCCACAGGCAAAATCAAACAAGCCAAAACAGGTAGATCCGATCGATCCTTTGATGGCTGTTTGTTTGGTCTATGGCAAATTTCCTAGCATTTAATTTCATTTTCATCATTCGATTAAGTAATTACTATGCACCTATTTATAGCAGGCGGTCAACATTACATTTTGGGGCTAGCAGCACTTCTCAAGTCAATAGAACTGAATGCTAGCAAAAATCTGCATCATTCTGTAAAAATTACCCTCGTATCGCAAGGAATCAATTTGCAGCAAAAAGAGCGGTTGCAAAACTGCTGCCACTATCAAATTGACTGGCAAGAATTTCACTCTAATTATGAAGAACTTTTGTGTATCAATGGTTCGAAAATTGCCTACGTTAAATTGGAACCAGAAAAATATACAACAGAATCAGAAAGATTGATTTGGCTCGATAGCGATACGATCGTGCTGGGCAGCTTAGAGTCACTTTGGAACCTCGATCTGCAAGGAATGCCAATAGCAGCCACGCCCAATGCTTGGGGAAATCCTAACAATCCTAGAGATTGTAGGCCTTATTTCAATACAGGTTTATTAGTTTACGACATGAAGCTTTGGCAGCAAGAACAACTGTCAAAAAAAATGATGCAAAGCGCTAAAATCAACCTGTGGGGTGATTGCGACCAGGGTGCATTCAATTCTGTTTTAGCGGGTAGGTGGCAGAAATTAGATCCGATTTGGAACAATCCCGATACGGAAGATATGTCAACTAAAGTGATGCACTTTATGTCAAGACCGAAACCCTGGGAAAGCCTGACACCAAATAAGTTATGGGTGGAAATGTTGTCGCAAACGCCATTTTATGATGACCTGCACAAAATCAAACATAAGTCTCATTGGTTGGTCAACTTCGAGCAACAATACAGGCAGCGGGAACTGTGGGTGAAGCAACCGATCGTCAAATTGAAGAGCTACGTAAAAAATAAACAACGGTGAGAGTTGAGAGTTGATAATTGACAGTTGATAATTGACAGTTGAGAGTTGAGATTTGAGGGTTGGCAGGTAGGAGCACTGTCCGCGTACCCGCCCTCATAGTTAACAGTTAAGGGTCGATCGATTGACAGCAAACAATTGATAATTTCATCTTTGTTTAATTGACAACGATCGTAATTCAAAATCGGTCTTTCATCTCGCGCAGGCGGGTGAAAGTTTGCACTGTATCTCGGCTGTTGGTGGCGGATTGCAGGTTGGGAAAATCGCAGCGCAAAAATGGGTTTGTACTCTTTTCCAAACCGATCGAAGATGGTACGGTAGGTTGCAATTTGCTTCTAGCTTCCTTAACCGCAGCAAAGCGTTTGTGTAAATCTAAATTTTCTCCATCTACACTCAACGCAAACTGCAAATTTGTCAGCGTGTATTCGTGCGCGCACCAAACTCTGGTATCGTCTGGCAAGTTTCGCAATTGCATGAGGGAAGCTATCATTTCACTTGGCGTGCCTTCCCTGAGACGGCCGCACCCCCCCGCAAAGAGGATATCACCGCAGAAAAGTTCGCCGGCTTCAGTGGAGTTCCTAGGGGGAAAATAGTAAGCGATGTGGGCTTTTGTGTGCCCCGGTAGGAACATAATTTCGGCGGTTCTACCGGCAAAAGCAACTCGATCTCCGCCTTGTAAAAACACTTGTTGTCCGGGAATTCTACCGCGATCTCGAATTCCGCCGTAAACTGTAATTTCGGGAAAGTTTTCTAACAGTTCTTGATTGCCGCCTACGTGATCGCTGTGGTGGTGGGTGTTAAAAATTGCCGTTAATTGAGATCCCAGCGATCGCACTCGATCCAAAACTGGTTTTGCTTGCCCTGGATCGACGACCGCTGCTGTATTAAGATCGGGGTCGTACAGTACAAAAATGTAGTTGTCTGACAGTGCCGGCAGCCGATAAATTTGCATGGAAAACAACCTGCTAAAAAAATATTTGTACGATTTATTTGTACGATTTATTCATACGATTTATTCATACAATTTATTCATACAATGGAACTGAGCGGCAAACTGCTTCGTCAACAACTGCAATCTGCTACAATTATTATTACATAGAAGGGAGCGATCGATCGTGCGAACATCTCAAAATAGATCTAATTTAACAATTTATCAAATGGTAGAGCGGATTGTGGCATCCGGCAAGCTCACTCGCCGGGAACATTTGATGTTGACTTCTGCTATCTTGTCCGATGATAAAATTTCTGAGGAAGAACGCCATCAAATTAACCGGATCTTTGATTACATCCAAATCGGCCGCCTCAATTTTATTGATTGATGCTATAAATTAGAGCAGGCAACAGGAATCATACAAGTCTGGGTTTGGTATCCCCTTGATTGTCGAAGGGCCAGTCATAAAATGGATCTCTAACTCGGATTGGGAATTACACAATAATGGACAAAAAGATGAGTGCAGAAAAGGGAACAATTTTAGTTACAGGAGGAGCTGGATATATTGGCTCTCACGCGGTACTAGAACTGAAGCAAGCAGGTTACGGCGTGGTGATTTTGGATAATTTAGTTTACGGACACCAGGATTTAGCAGAGCAAGTTTTGCAGGTAGAGTTGGTAGTAGGGG
>JBOFTL010000755.1:0-15216 GCA_051652045.1 Microcoleus sp.
ATCGCGCCGGCATTCACTTATTAGCGGGTCGCTGATAAGGAATAAGAACTCGAACCGCTAAACCAAGGATCTGTCACTGTATAGGTAGCGCTCTTGGTGAAGGTATCGTAGCCGTAGGCTTTAGCATCTCCACTAGCAACTGCCGTGTTACCGTAAATTAACGCTGCGCTGAAGACACCTGAAGTAGCGTAGACGTTCACGTAATCGTATTGCTTGTGGCCTGGATAATAGTAGCTGCCACCTTCAATCGCAGTTGTTTCAGCAAGGTTTTCGACTAATTCCAAATCGGAAATATTCATGGCTTTCTCCTGAGAGTAATTGCAATGTTTTCAAACAAAAAATTGTGTTTCACTCCCCGATTATTTTCATCGTATAACTTACATCTAACTTACATCGGGGAGGTTATAAACAGCCGAGACTTGAGGCGATTTCACCAGCATTGGCTTTAGTAGCCGGTTGCTGATAAAGAATAAGAACTCGAGCCGCTGAAATAAGGATCTGTCACTGTATAAGTAGCGCTCTTGGTGAAGGTATCGTAGCCGAAGGCTTTAGCATCTCCACTAGCAACTGCTGTGTTACCGTAAATTAACGCTGCACTGAAGACACCTGAAGTGGCGTAGACGTTTACGTAATCGTATTGCTTGTGGCCTGGATAATAGTAGCCGCCAGCACCTGCGATCGCGGTTGTTTCAGAGAGGCTTTCGACTAATTCTAGATCGGAAATATTCATGGTTTTCTCCTGTTAATTGAGTAGTCGCTCGAAGCACTGTTGTTTTCTTTCGATGTAATCAATATATCCGGGTAAATTTGAGCTGTGTTGCCAATTTGGCAGATTTGTTTGCAACTTAAATGTGAAGTTTAGTTCATGAAGAATTGTCAAATTTTAGTCCGATAGTTTTAAAATATTTATTGTATTTAAATGCGCAAAACCAGCCCGCTTTACTGTTAGATTGCGGGACTGGAATAAGGGTAAACAAGCTAAAAAGCTGCTTTTATTGGAGTTGCAACGGGTTATCTATCCCCATGATAAATTTTCCGCTTAGAGCCAGAGTCTTTGGGATTGCAGAGCGCAGTGAACAATGACAATAGAGGGGAGACTAAACCCAGATTTGGTATCAATTATTAAGTACGATCGACCTGTCGTGTTGCCAAATTGGCAGGTTTATCCCTTGATACAACTCTTCTGTGTAGGGTGCCCCGCTGTG
This sequence comes from Microcoleus sp., assembly GCA_051652045.1. Taxonomy (GTDB): domain Bacteria; phylum Cyanobacteriota; class Cyanobacteriia; order Cyanobacteriales; family Microcoleaceae; genus Microcoleus. Next base: position 1,206 of record JBOFTL010000755.1, read on the forward strand.
TAGGGTGCCCCGCCACGAACAATTGGAGCTGTTGATAAAGATTATTGAGCGACGCACCATTGTGTAGGATGCCCCGCCCAGCCGTGTCTGGCATGGTGAAGAAGACCCTCAAATGCTTGAAATTTGGTTGCAGGCTCTCTTGGCAGCCCTCGAAGACGATCCCTCGATCGAGTCGAGTGCTTTTTGGTCACAATTGACAATAAATTAGGAGACTCGGATTTGGTATTACATTACAAACAAGCTACTGTTGCACAATTTTGGAGAAGTGGTATGACATAGAAGTGCTATTTTTCTAAGCATTTTCATCTTTTAAAACAGAACGTGTCAACTGGGATTTCGTCCAATGCTCTTGCTTGCGATAAAGTAAACTGCTCATGGGGATTTTAAACCTGAAATACCCATTATAGTCAATACCAAATTCGCGATAGGAAATAGTTGGGTTGCTGGCAAGGCACTCTCGTATTGCTTCTGAATATACTGCTGGCCCTGTCATTTTATGAACATCGTGGGGATATCGGTTAGTTGCGATGTTGTGGATTACTTTCTCTAACGTTTTGCTGAGAAAAAGATGCCCTTTATCATAGACTAAAGCCCATTGAACAAAAAAGTTGGTTAGCTTTTCTCTAGTAAGAATAGCACTATCTTCTACTTCGATCAAGTTGTCAAGTTTCTTAGAAATGGTACTATCAATATCAACATATACGCCTCCATATTTAAAAAGGATGGCATAGCGAAAAAAATCGGCTTTAGCAGCACCTATACAGATTTTTTTGTAATGATAATAGGTGTTTTCATCGAATTCTCTTTGTATAAATATATGGATGCGTTCGTCATCGTAGAATTCATAGCGGTATTCCGGATTTTTACTCAACATCAATTTAATGGATAGTCTATTAATTAAAGGAATCTTATCGTATGAGGAATAAGTTTGATAGATTACTTTTGGGACAGTCATAATTTTAAATTCTTGAGGTCAATACAAGAAAATGGTGCTGACAATCAACGATTTAAAAATTTATGAAAGTAACCGTCGCTCGTCGCTAACAATTATAGCAAATGTTAAATAAATATTTATAGGCATTCACATTAAAAATGATTTAAAAGTGTGTGAGAACCGTAAAAAAACGCAACATTGAGAGAGGAGTCAATCCAAAAACAGCTACTTCAGAATGTTTCAATCCCCTCGCGGGAAAAAGGTAGTAAGGTAGTGTGTGACCTGATACTGGATACTTCGACTGCGGGGTTCCTAAGTGCAGTCAAATCTTTACAGAATCTGGGGTACCTCATGTTTGTGAGAACTACTATAATATCTTATAGAACCCATGTGAGATCTCTTGCTATAACTGTAAGCCTTGTGACCTATGGATTTGGGCTGTTTTGCTATAGTTGGCCACCCCAGCTATCGTCTTCTTGTTATTGAGTTATGGCAAACGGCTTACTTGCGAGCCGTCTCAGTCAAAAAAAGATGTCAAATGGGTTCTATAGGCTGAAACTCTTCAGCCTTGAATCATGTCAGCCTATTTATAAAATTTCGGTCTAAAGCCCCTTATTCAAAGGTGTAATATGCTAAGAGTTGTCTACGACTATCAAGTTTTTAGCTGGCAGAAATATGGTGGTATTTCCAGATATGTATATGAGTTAGCAAATCAGCTTGTTAAATCTGAGAATATAGAGGTTAAAATTTTAGCGATCGCTTATGTAAATGAGTATTTGAGAACCTCTCACTATCACAATAAATCAAACTTAATTGTCGGATTTCCTGTTCCTTACATTCCACGACAAACAATTCATAAATTAGTTGGCAAATTCAACCAGGAGTTGACTGCTATTTGGCTGAATCAATACCGCCATGATATTTTTCATAAAACTTATTACTGTTCGGAAAACCTTCCTATCGATCCGCGAGTGAAAGTGGTAATTACAGTACATGACATGATCCACGAAAAGTTCAATCAGTTTTTCAAAAGCAAAAATATCTTTAATGTCCCAGATCGAACCTCTTTGATAAAAAAAGAAGCCGTGCAGCAAGCCGATGGGATTATTTGTGTTTCAGAAAACACCAAAAAAGATTTAATAGAAATCTTGAACGTAGAACCGAGCAAAATCTATGTAGTCTATCACGGTTACTCCTTAAAAACCTATTATAGCGATATTGCTGCTCCCAACATACTTCATCCTTATATTTTATACGTAGGAGAAAGAGGCGGTTACAAAAACTTTAACGCTCTATTGCAAGCCTATGCTAATTCCAGTCAACTGCGGAATAACTTTTATCTCGTCTGCTTTGGTGGCGGTCTTTTTAAACGCAAAGCCATCAATCAAATTAGTGATATTGGAATTTCTGAAGATAAAGTTATTCATGTTTCAGGAGATGACAAATTTCTGGCAAATTTATATCAAAATGCTGCACTTTTTGTTTACCCTTCGCTTTACGAAGGGTTTGGAATGCCACTGTTAGAAGCAATGGCACTTAACTGTCCCGTTGCTTGCAGCAATACTAGCTCCTTTCCTGAAGTAGTTGGAGAAGCAGCCGAATTATTTGACCCGAATGAACCTGACAATATTGCTGAAGCTTTGCATAACATTTTGTTCTCGACGGAAAAATCTGAAGAGTTAGTTCAACTCGGTAAAGAAAGAATCAAGCTTTTTTCGTGGGAGAATTGCGCAAAAAAAACTCAACAATTATACTCATTGCTTGCTGAATAAGTTAGGAAAAATTACTCCTAGCAATCGATCGCAACTAAACGCAGATCGATTGCCAGCTATTACAGCGTTTTTCAACGGAACTTACCTCGCACTCTGGCGATCGAAAGGTTTCAAACCGGATTTGATATATAGGTATTAAACAGACTCGTACTTCGGCGCAACTTCACTTACCAAAGCCGATATAGATTTGCACCAATCTTGTATGTGGTTAACCTCATATCAAGTTTGATTGAGCGCCATAAAAGTAGTTCGTCGTGAGGAATTTAGTCTGCAGAATCAGAGAACTAAATTCCTCTCTCTCGATCGCGGGTCATTTACCAGCACTCGATCTTACTTAACAGTCTTGAACGTGTCCAGTTTCCCGGTAAACCGATTGATAAACATCTGCAACACAGTCCGCTTGCCGATATTAATGTTAGAACTCACAGCCATTCCCGACTGCAAATTAACCTCTGTTTGCTCGGACTTCGGTTTGCTCTTGTTCAAAACAAACTTTTGATTATTGAGCTTAATTTTGGTTTTAAAAGCGTAGTATTTCCGCAACTCGGTAGGAGGCTCAGCATCTTTGCTGATTTCTTTCACTTCACCCTCAGCAGTGCCGAACTCCAAGGCTGGGAAAGCTTCCACATTCACCTCGACAGGCACGCAATCGTATTCCGTCAAGCCTAATTTATCTCGATTAACTTGCTTCTCGGGGCAGACGCAGCTTTTACCTACTTCGCACTCAATCTTTTCTCCATCTAATTGTTTGCCGTGATATTGTTCCAATTTCTCGCGTTTTCGCTTCAGAGCATCCAACACGAGAGCCACATTGCTGTTTTCCAAGTAAACAACAGCTTCCAAGCCGTTTTCATCGTCCAAAACCTTGAGCAGCTTTTCAGTTTGCTGTGCTTCGTAATAAGCTTCTTCGCAGCGTTTCGGGCGGGGGTCCCCCGGTTTGAGGACTGAAGTAATAATGGATTGGCAAATCGGATCTTTCGCTATATCCAACTTAGCTTTGTCCTTCGTAGAAGGTTTCAAATCGAAGATAGTACCTGCTACAGGAGACTTCATCACTTGAGTGTTGCGATTTTCTTGCGCCTTTTCTAGCTGAGCGTTGACTTCTGAAAGTTTTTTCAGGTTGTCCACTTTTAAGCGACTTAACTGAGAATCGCTGCCGGCAATTAGTTTCTCGTTTTCAGCAATTTTGGTGTAAAGTTCTTTGGCCCAAGCATCTTTAGTGTTTTTCAACTGTTCGACAGCCCGCTGAATTGACTGTTGAATCCGCGCTTGCTCTCCTTGCTGGCGCTGTATTTCCGCGTTGATTTTTTGGATGTCTCCTTGACGGGCGTTAATTTCGCCGCGTCGCGTGTTTATTTCACCGCGTCGCGTGTTAATTTCGCCGCGGCGGGCGTTGATTTCACCTTCGCGCTGTTTAATTTGATCTTGCTGTTTGATAACTTCATTTTCTCCTCGGAAAACATCTTGTTCTTGACGTTCTCTTTGCAATTCCGCGATCGCACCTTGCTCTACGAGGGGTCCGAGCCTGCCCAAAATACCTTGATTTGACTTTAATACTTGTTGGGATTTTGCTAATTGTTCTTCGGCTAAATCTTTCTGAGCCAGAGCCGATTTTACTTGTTCTTGTGAGGAAGCTAGTTGCTGTTGAGCGTAGTTTAATTGGTTCTGAGCAAAAACCAATTGTTGTTGGGCGACTACCATTTGATCGCGCTGTGCTTGCTCGGCATCCTCAGCTTGCTTGAGTTGTTTTTCTAATTCTTGAACTTGCCCTTGAGCTGCTGCGACGCGAGATTCAAATTCAGATTTGTAGTTAACATAAAGTCCTCGTTGGGCGGCGTCAAAATTACCACCGCCTCCCCGGCTGAGGTACAGTTCGTCAATCAAAGCTTGCAGCACTAGATTTTGCGATACTAGGCTCTGTCTGTCTCTAATTGTTGATTCTAAATTCGGAGGAATCGGGCCTTGGATTCTGCTGTTAACCACATCTTCATAAAATTTATTTTCCTTTTCTAAGGCTTCTTTAGTTTTCTTCACCGATGTGAGATCGGCAGTGGATGCAACGGGGTTAAAAGTGAGCAAAGGCTGATTTTTTTCTACTCGATCGCCATTTTCCACGTGAACTCTCACTACCGCACCCGTAGCAGGCGCTTGAATGTCTCTAGCGCCATCTTTGAGTTCCAATTGACCTACAGCGGGAACAGCTTGCTCGACTCTAGCAAAATACGCCCAAATTATTGCGGAAGAAGTGATGAGCATGATCGTCCACAAAAACAAGCGCGACCAAATCGCTGGTTTTTCGAGAATGACTGGCTGTTCGGAAAGTATTACGGATTTCATTGCCATTTGTTATTTGTTGGTTGTTAGTTGTTATTTGAGTATTGGGCATTGGTCATCAGGCGTCGGGCATTTATTTTTATAAAAACTATTAACAAGTGACCGCTAACCACTAACTATTACCGATGCCCTATTCCCCATTCCCCATTCCCATTATGTATTCGATGATTCTTGCTGTTGGAAAAGACAATAGTAACGTCCTTTAAGACTCATTAATTCTTTATGAGTTCCTTGCTCGACTACAGAGCCTTGATCCATCATAATAATTACATCAGCATTTTGGATGGTAGTCAGACGGTGAGTGATAAAAAACACGGTGCGACCCTTAAAAGCTTCAGCTAAGTTATTGCAAACTTGGCGTTCCGAATGATAGTCGAGCGCGCTAGTGGCTTCGTCTAAAATTAGCAGTCTCGGATTTTGCAAAATTGTTCGGGCGATCGCCAAACGCTGTCTTTGGCCCCCTGAAAGTGATGAACCCCGTTCTCCTACTATTGTATTGTAGCCGGCGGGCAAGCCCATAATAAAATCGTGAGCTACTGCTAATTTAGCAGCGCGCACGATCTCATCCGTGCTCGCATCGGGATTGCTGAGTGCGATATTTTCCTGCACCGAACAGTTGAACAGCAAAGTATCTTGCAGTACCACTCCAAGCTGGCTGCGCAGCGAATACAATTCCACTTTGGCAATATCGTATCCATCAATAAAAATCCGGCCCGACAGCGGCGGATAGAGGCGCTGCAAAAGTTTCATTGCCGTACTTTTACCGGAACCGCTACCCCCCACAATTCCCACAAAACTGCCTGCGGGAAAATCCAAATTCACGTTAGCCAATTGCAGCGGCCCGCTTTCGAGAAATCGGAAGGAAAGTTCTTCGTAAGTCACGGCCCCTTGAATTGCCGGTAGCGGAATGTTGTTGCGATCTTCATCGCTAGTTTCTGTGGGCGTATCGACGATATCTTTCAACATATCGATCGACATTGAAACTTCCTGGAAACTCTGCCACACGCTGACAAAGCGCAGCAGCGAACCTGTCACGTTTCCAGAGATAATCCGGAATGCAATCAACTGACCCAAAGTAATCTTGTTTTCCAGTACCAAATAAGCTCCTACCCACAACTGAGCGAGGTTTCCTACTTGGTTTAAAAATGTACTGATCGTACCTGCTGTAGTTCCCGTTAGAATAGTTTTAAAACTCGCCGTAATGTATTTAGCGTAGCGTCCCGACCATTCCCAGCGGGATTTCAATTCAATGTTTTGAGCTTTAACTGTTTGAATCCCGGTAACTACTTCAACTAAATAAGATTGAGCGTCAGAAAAGCGGTTGTTTCTTTGTTTGATCAGTCGCAGTACCAGCGGGTTAATCAGCACGATCATTAGAGCTAATATCGGTACAACAGCCAGCGATACAAAAGTTAGCTGAATGCTGTAAGAAATCATTACGGCGACGTAAACCACCGAAAATATCGCATCAAGAACCACTGTCAGGGCAGTACCCGTCATGAATTCCCGAATCTGGCCCATCATGCTGAATTTGTAAACCAAATCTCCGACGCGCCGGTTGTCAAAGTAATTCTGAGGCAAGCGAAGCAAGTGGTCGATAATTTCCGCGCTCAACTTTACGTCAATGCGGTTGGAAGTATCTACAAATAAGAAGGTCCGCAAACCGTTGAGCAGTCCTTCAAATAAAGCTACTCCTAACAGAAACGCACCCAAAATATCTAAGGTGTCGATGCTGCGTTGACCCAATACTTTATCAATAATTACTTGGCTGATTAATGGGTTTGCCAAACCAAACAACTGTACGAAAAACGAGGAGAGCAAGACTTCCACAAAAACGCTCTTGTGCTCCATCAGTGCCGGTACGAACCACCAGAAACTGAACTGGTCTTTTTGTTCGACTTGGGGGGCTTGCAGCAGCAGGACTTCTCCGACTTCTCCCCAGATTTCTTTAAATTGAGGTACGCGCTTGCGCATCAGCCCGTCTTCCGGGCTGGCGAGGGTCAATTCTTGCTCGGTGATGTTGTAGAGAATGGCAAAGCTGTCTTTCCATTTGATCATTGCCGGGGCTTTGAGCCGGTTAATGGCATCGACCGGCACTTGGGCCAATTGAGGCGTCAGGCCCATGCTTTGGGCGATCGCGCCGCAGGCTTGCATGGTGATGGAACCGGCGGTTTTTAGCTGATTTTCGAGAACTTTGCGGATGATTTCCCGGCGAAATTTGATGCCGAAATACTTGCTCAGCATCTGGAAGCAAGCTAGCGGGCCGTCTATCGGGCCGCGTCCCCGGAAAACCGGGTATCTGGGGGCAGGTGCGCCGGTTTCGGATGGGACTGGCGGGCGATCGGGTGCAGGTGTTACATCTCCTATTGTTAGGGGTCCCTTAGTTTCTCCGCTTCTTGGTGGCGGTGGATCGTCCCCTAGGGGCAAGTCTTGACTATCGTCGGTTTGGGTGTCTGAGATTTCCGGGGTCGGGAAACCTACCAATCGCGCACCTCTAGGGCCTTCTACTTTTAAGGATTTGGCTGCATTTTCCAGGGATAAGCGGCTGCCGGTGGGAAAGTCGCCGACGACGCCACTGCTGACTAGCCAAATTCGATCGCCCGCTAATTCTTGAGCGAGGTCTTGAGTTTTTTTGTTACCGTTGGGCAGGTTGATGACAGTGCCATCTTCCCAAGCTTGCTGGGTGATGGTTTTGAGGTTGGTAGTGCCGTCGGCTTGGCGCTGCAATTCCAGGCTTAAGAGTTCAAATACTTCGCTTAGGGAACAGCGATCGCGAAATGCTGTGCCGAATTCTGGATTTTTTTCTATTGCGGTGAGGAAATCTTCAGCCGACAGGACGATCGCGATGACATCGGTAGAGGCGATCGCGGTTTCGCAAGGAATTCCCCGCAGCAAGCCCGCCCAGCCGAGAATTTCCTGCGGCTGCACCAAGCGCAAACTGACGTGGCGGTTCGATCGTTGGTCGTAGCCCAAAAGCCGAGCTTGTCCTTGATAAATCACCGCGATTTGAGTCGGCAATTTTTCCCGCTCAAATAGGGGTTGACCGGTGCGGTAGCCTAGAAGCTGGCATTGTGCAGCCACAGAGGCGAGGGCCGCCTCTGAAAGTCGGTCAAAAGGGGGCGTTTGAGCTAGAAATTCTTGAATCTGCGGTAGCGACACAGCGGAAGAAGTCATGTTTACTAGGTGGTGATTTGACGAAGTAAATCGGAATTTTGCATTTCTGCACTCCATTACTGGGTTAAGTTGGCTTTGACAATGCTTTCAGGCTTTCGCGACTGGGGCGCTACTGAGGTAGGTTTTTCTCGTTCACAAACTGCGTGACGTTCCTCCTCTAACCTCTTGGGACTAGCAAATCCCATTCAGGTTCTGACCCTTCAAGTGTAGGACTGTTGCAGTCCTGAGTCTGGCGTAGCTGGGTACTCTTAATCTCTCCATTTCCCTCCGAATTACTCCGGTTTGTTAGCTACTTATGATATGGAGGATACGGAAGAGAAGGGCTGTAGCGGACCGATTTTCGAGATTTGTTCGTTGAGCCAGTTGTCAAAGAGTTCGTCGATCAAGCGCCGGCGCATCGAGTCGTCGAGTTGGGCGGGCATGAACTTTTCTAATCGAATAATTACCGTCCATTCTGCCAGAGGACGCGGTGCCCAGAGTTGATTTGGCTGACTGACAGACAGTAGTTTACCGATCGCGGGGTGGGGCTGGCTGAGGGGTACTGGCCCCAACAAGCCGTCGGATTTGGCCTCGGGCCCTTCTGAGAAGTTGCGGGCTACTTCGGCAAAGCTTTGTTCGCCTTCGAGGATGCGAAAGTAAAGTTCGTTGGCGAGTGCGGGATTTTTGGTGCGCAGCAGCGAGTAGACTACATGGTCCAGGCTGGCTTTGCGGGTTAAAAAATAGTTATCTACTTTAGGCATCCAAGTTTGTTGCTTGAATTTTTCGACCAATATCGGTCGGGAAACCATTTCTAGAAATTCTGCTTCGCTCATGTTTTGGCTGCGCAACCAATTTTCTTTGGCTTCGGGTGCTGTTAGTTGGTACTGGGCCAGAAAGTTATCGGCTGCGGATTTGCGCTCTTCTTCGGTACAGCTAAAAGGTGCGATCGCCTGGTCGATAATTACACCCCGCAAAAATTGCGGCATCAATTGGTAGCGCTTCAGCAGCGCTGGCATATCCTGAGCTTGAAGTAACTTATCCCCTATTTGAAAAAGTCCTGTCATTATTTTTTCTCCAACTGGCTAGCGCTTCCCCTTTTAATTTAGCTGTAGCAGGAAAAGAGCGACAACTTATAACACCTAGATTTCCCGATGATAGCAGAAGCTCGGCGGGCTCAAGCTGTTGCTTTTTTTATTTCTTGACGCTGCGATCCCCTAGGGGTTCCTTGCGAATAGTTTGCCTATTCGATCGGAGCAAGCGCTGCTGTCGAGCAATTTGGGGTTTTCGGTCATGATTTGCTGGATGCGATCGCGGTAGGTTTGGCGCAGTTGGGGGTTGTTTCCCAGTGCTGCTGCGATCTCTACATAGGATTTCTCGCTGTTTGCTATGGGTTCCGGAAGTTGCAATTCTCGGAGAATTGCTGCTGCGAGGCGCGATCGCTCTATTGCCCCTTCTCTTACTACTACAGGCAATCCTAACAATAAGGGTTCTGCTAGCAAGCAGCCACCACTGTATGGATAGGAGTCTAAATATATATCAGCTAATTTCAAACATTTTATGCAATCGTTACGAGATGGTAGCGCTTTTATCACAACTACCCGGTTTTTGTCAATACCTGATTCCGCGAATGTCGATAGAATTTGGTTGAAAAATGGCAGTACGGAATTGTTTTCTTGGCGGGAATCAAAGGGATATAAAACTAAAATTGAATTCGGTACGGCGGCAATAATGTTTGCCCAAGTTGCTCTCAATTCTGGGGTAATTTGCCATGCTTTAGCAGCAGATATAAATACTGTGGATTCATCTGTCGCACCCCAACTGCTGCGAGTCGGTTCAACGGTGGAATTGTCTGATTCTATCGGATAGCTGCAACAAATTCCCGAGCCTTCGACAACAATGAGTTTTTCCCGATAAGTTGCTGCTGCATCGGTTGGTAATGTCAAATTTCCGGCGATGAAATAATCGATATTGCGAATGCCGGTGGTGGCGGGGATTGATGGGCCGATCGCGACTTGCACTCGTGCTAATCTGTGAGTGGTTAGTAGGGTAAGCGGGGTATTAGTGGCGGGATTGGTGGCAATTAGCAGGATGTCTAAATCGCTCGATCGAATGTTTTGAACTTGCTCTGCCAAATCTGGTGTAATTTGTACTAAGTTTTCGGCGCGGCTGGCACAGTATTTAGCGAGTCGATCGTCCTGGATTTGCTTAGTATATACTGTAATTTCAAATTTATGTCTGTCTAAATGTTCAAAAATGGGAATGGCGGCAAAAGTTTCGGAGGTTGCAGCAATTTCATCGAGCAAAATACCTAACTTAATTTTAGGGCGATCGGGCGCAATTTCAGCAAAATTCCAATCGATTTTGCTGCCCGTATTTTTGAGGTGAAATTCGATAATATCTGCTCGCTGACTCAATACTTGCAGCAGATTTGTTTCACTTAAATACAAAGCAGGAAAATTAGCGCGATCGACAATAAAGGCAGCTAAATACTGCCAAACTTGCGAATCGGGAAAATTCGCGATATTGGTAGCAACGTAATCTATTAACTGCTGCAAATATTCAGCGTATTTTTCGACTTCCCCAATTTCTTGAAAGCAGCTAGGAGTCTGAAACAGAAAATTAATCAAGTCGTCAAACAGCCATTGGGGAATTGCTGCATTTTTGTACTCTAAAGGCAATTGATAAGCATCTCGGTACAGCATCAGGGCGAGTAAATATTGCAGATTATTGGCAATTTCACCGCCTCTAGCAAGTTTGGAGACTAAATCGCTGACAAAGGTTTGTTCTTCCTCGGTCAACTTTTCATATTTAATGCCACTATCTAACAGCAGTTTGTGAACTGTTCCCGTAGTAGATGAGTAAGTATTTGCTAATTTATTTGCTGGCAATTTCAACCAAATTTCAGCTAATTTTCGACGGTGTTGTCGCAGGCGCGGCAGCAGAGAAACGTCCGATCGAGATTGTTTATATTTCTTGACTAAATCCTCACAATCTGTTAAAGATGGCTGAGTTTTTAATGCGAGTTTTTGCTGGATTTTTTGCTGAAATTCTGGGCTGACAAAACTGTAGGCAGGACTGTGCAGAATTTTATTGTAAAATCTGATAATATCTCGATGATTTTCCTTGACAGCAAAGTTTTTCCAAGTTTGCTGTTCGGGATGAATTCGCAGTGATGAAAGTTGTTCGCTGACAAATCCTATTTTATAATTTCCCATGATTCGCCACCACATATCTAAGTCTACATACTGGGATAATTCCGAATCGAATAATCCAATTTCGGCAAAGACGCGGGCAGCAATTAAAACAGTAGTCGGTTCCCCAATTTTGTTGATTGGGTTGTTCAAGCAGTTAGCATCGGCGAGCAATTCTTTTCCGTTTTGGATCGATTTTAAGTTCGACCAACCTTTGTACAAATCTTTAATTGCGCGGGAAGCTTGCAGCAGGATAGGATGAGTTTCGGCGGCATCTATGGAGATACCTCGGGGAGAGAAAACTAAGCCGATTTCTGGATCTTGTCTGGCAATTTCCACCATTTTTGCGATGCAGTCTGGTGACAGCAAGTCATCTTGAAACAGAAATTTGATGTATTCGCCTTTTGCTTGAGAAATGCAGAAGTTCCAATTTTGCGATAAGCCGTAGTTGCGGTGGAGGATGATGCGAAAATCTGCGGAAGTTTCCGATTGAAAAGATTGGGCGATCGCCACTGTTTTGTCAGCGGAACCGTCATCGGATACAATAATTTCTAGGTTGGGATAAGTTTGGTCGATCGCGCTTTGAATTGCTGCGGCGATAAAAGCTTCGCCGTTGTATGTCGGAATGCAAATGCTGACTAAAGGCTGGGAATTTTTCGGTTGTTGTGATGGCAAAACCTTACTTGTTTTTACGGGATTATTTGTGAATTTAGGTGGCGGGATAATGCGCTGAAAATTGTCTGTGATTTCGGCAAGATATTCCAGGCGCTTTCTAATTTTACCGCCGACAATTTGCGGACTCAGAAGATTTTGAATATCTGCGGCTGCTTGCATTCCTATTTGCTGGGCTGTCGCGCAATCGTTAAAGACATCCCGCATCAAATTAGCAGCGCGTGTTACATCCGGTTCTGCCCAAATATTAGTTTGTTTGTATGGACCGCAATCTGCTGCAATTTCGATGAGTTTATATTTAACTAAAAAGCTGTTGCCGACATTCATGAATTCTGTATTTGATGAATAGCCAGTAGCAATTACAGGCTTGCCGTAAAACATGGCTTCCGCCATTGTTAAACCAAATCCTTCGCAGCGGTGCAGGGATACGTAACAGTCGCAATTTGCGATCAGGGAGTTAAGGGTTTCTCTAGAAAAATATTCGTCTATATGTTTGATATTCGGACAATTTTTAATAGCAGAATTCAATAGTTTTCGGTGTTCGACAAATTTGTGAGAATTAGAAGATTTAATAACTAGCAAGGCGCGATCGTCTCCAGCAAAAGCTTGTTGAAATGCTTCGATAGTAGCTAAAGGATTTTTGCGTTCGATGCGACTAGAAAAATCGAAAATCAACAAAAAAATAAATTTATTTTCTGGCAATTTGAGAGCATTTCTCCCGATCGCGGCGGTTGGTAAATAAATGCTGGGCATCATTTTAATTACGGGAATCGGTGAGGTGGCGGCAATTGCTTCTGCACAATAGTTACTGTAAGTCCAAATTTCGTGAAAGTAATCGAAGACTGGCTGCCATTCTGGAGGGAATTGGGGAAGTTCCCACGCCCACAAGCCGATATTGTAGCGATTTTTAAAATAGTCATCGCCTGCATATTTATGAAATACTTTTACTTGGTCTGCATTAATTTGAATTAAGTTAACCGGATAGGGATTATCTTCCTGAAAATAATCGTCGTAGCTCGTATCTTCATGGCGGTGGGGACTGCGAGTAAAATTGTTAATTGCAAAAGGAATACCGGCTGCTGTAACAGATCTGATGTTACTTCTGACTCCTTCTCCAATGCCAAATTCGCCACTGACGTAGCCAGCAAGATTAAGTCCGAAATTTTGATTCATAATTTTTGGATTGGTAATGGGTAATGGGTAATGGGTAATTTTAGATTTTAGATTTTAGATTTGAAGGATTGAGGGGTTGAGGGATTGAGGGGTTGAGGGATTGAGGGATTGAAGAATTGAAGGATCGATCGGTATTTTTTTACTCCTGCTAACTATCAATCGATTGATAATCAATCGATCGCGAGCGGGGACGGTCACACTACCCACTATAAATCAATCGACGATCGACTCTCACCTATTAACTCTCAATTGTCAATTGTCAACTGTCAATTGTCAATTGCTATAGCTTGGGGGCGACGTGCGAGGGTGAAAAACTACCCAGTCAGGAAAATTTAGGGGGTAATAGTAAAATCCAGCGCTTGACAATCGGAGCGATCGCTATTCTAATATACTATCTACGGTCAAAAAAATGCTGCGTTTTATTTCAAAAAAAACTAATCAGGGAAATCATAAAAAGTGAGCGATCGCGTCAACCACGATATCTTAAAGTTGCTACCGCCGGATGCCAAAGTCATTATTGAAATTGGCTGCGGTAGGGGCGCGACGGGGGCCAGCTACAAACAGCTAAATCCCCACTGTCAATATATTGGCATCGAACGAGATCGGGAAAAAGCAAAAATTGCGGTCGATCGGCTAAACTGGGTAGCGATCGCGGATATTGAAACAACAGATATTGCCAGTTTCGACATCGCCCCAAAAACAGCGGATTGCTTGGTTTTCGGCAATTTGCTACCCTATCTCAACAACCCTTGGCGGGCGATCGAAAAATACAGCGAATTGTT
>JBOFTL010000756.1:0-3757 GCA_051652045.1 Microcoleus sp.
GTTTCAATCAGATAGCAGAAATTCCCGAAGTTATGGGCAAATTGCCTAATTTGACACAGCTTGATCTCAGTTTCAATCAGATAGCAGAAATTCCCGAAGTTATGGGCAAATTGTCTAATTTGACACAGCTTGATCTCAGTGTCAATCAGATAGCAGAAATTCCCGAAGTTGTGAGCAAATTGGAGAAGCTACAAAAATTGGATTTGCAGGGTAATCCGATACCAATTCCGCCGGAAATCCTGGGCGAAAAGGAATCATATGGAGATCCTGGAGATTTGCGTACCATTCTCGATTTCTACTTCCAAACTCGTGACCCCAATGCTACCGAAGAACTCAACGAAGCCAAACTTTTGATAGTCGGCGAAGGCGAAGCGGGCAAAACCACCCTAGCCAACAAACTCCTCAACCCCAACTACCAACTCAAAGAACGAGAACCCACCACCGAAGGCATTGATGTCCTATCCTGGGAATTCCCGCAACCCAACGGCAAACCTTTCCGCGTTCACCTCTGGGACTTTGGCGGACAGGAAATCTACCACGCCACCCACCAATTTTTCCTCACCAAACGTTCTCTGTATGTCCTCCTCGTCGATAATCGCCGCCAAAACCCCAACCTCTGCTACTGGCTGAGTATCATCGAACTCCTCAGCAACGGCAGTCCCGTCTTCCTCGTCCACAACGAAAAACAAGACATTCGCTGCGAAATCAACCTCTCCCAACAGCGGCGGGACTTTCCCAACCTAGAAAAAGATTTCGCTACCAATCTCGCCACAAATCGCGGACTTGAAGCCCTCCAACGGGCCCTGCAAAACCGCATCGCCACTCTCGACCACATCAGCACGCCCATCCCCAAACGCTGGGCAAACGTCCGCTATGTTTTGGAAAACTATTCGCAACGCCAAACCCATATCGAAGTCGGTGAATTTTTCAACATCTGCGTTAGCCAAGGCTTCAAAAAGTCCGATAAAACTGCGATGCTGAGTCTCAGCGAATACCTCCACGAATTAGGTATTATCCTGCATTTTCAAAAATATCCCATCCTCAAAAATGTAGTCATCCTGCGTCGCGAATGGGCAACCCACGCTGTTTACAAAGTCGTCAGCAACCAAAAAATTACTAACAAGCAAGAAGTCACCGACAACGCAGAAATTATCGCCAACTGCGGGTATTTCACCCGAGAAAACCTCAAGCAAATCTGGCGCGACGAACAATACCGAGACTTGCAAGACGAACTGCTGCACTTGATGAAACACTTCAAATTGTGTTACGAAATCCCCTGCAAACCCGGACAATACATCGCCCCGCAACTTCTCCCCCTCGAAACGCCCGATTACGACTGGGACGACACCGATAACCTGATTTTGCGTTACGAATACGACTTCATGCCCAAAGGCATCATTACGCGCTTTATCGTAGAAATGCACTTGTTAATCTACCGCCCTCAATCCGATTTACCAAAGGGAAAGGGAGATATTGTCTGGCGTGATGGAGTCATCCTCGCCGACAATTATGCCAAAGCCGAAGTTATCGAAAATTACCACCAACGAGAAATCCGCATTCGAGTTTCCGGCAACCATAAAAAATCTCTTTTAGACCGCATCCGCCACGAACTCTGGAAAATTCATGCTCCTTATGACACTCGCCTAAAATACCAAGAATTCATCCCCTGCAATTGTCACGAATGCCAAGGCAGCCAAGACCCTCACCTCTACGATTTTGAAAAGCTGCGCCGCCGTTTGGCAAACCACCGCTACGAAGTCGAATGCGAAAAATCTTATCAAATGGGTCAGGTGCGCCGCTGAATGGAAGATTTCCCGGAGAATTTGGAACGATGGAAAGAATCAGAGAGAATTTCTGGAATCAAGCAATCTGAATTTGTAGATCCTGCTACTAATGTTATTATGAAT
Organism: Microcoleus sp.; assembly: GCA_051652045.1. GTDB lineage: Bacteria > Cyanobacteriota > Cyanobacteriia > Cyanobacteriales > Microcoleaceae > Microcoleus. The sequence goes on from JBOFTL010000756.1 coordinate 1,908, forward strand.
ATCAGCATTGACGGTAAAAAAATGACTCAAAATTCTCCTCAAAATAACAACTTTGCCGGCGCACAAATCGGCAGCGCAGCGATCGCTAACGAAATGAAAGACAGCGCCCAACAAACAGCCTCTGGAGGCATTCAAATTAATAATGCCAATACGGCAGAAATTTTCAAATTAATTTCATCAATGCGCGAAACCGCAACGCAGTTTCCAGAAGACATCCGCAAAGATATAATTATCGATATTGAAGATGTAGAAGCGGAGATTGAGAAACCGGAAAATCAATGGAATAAAGCCAGATTAAAGAAAAGTTTAAAAGCTATTGCAGCAGGGGCGGCCGCGATCGGAGTTGGGATTGCAGGTGCTGTAGACTTGGCTAATAAGACGATCGATCTCGGTGATAAAGTGGGTATTGAAATTCAAGTACCTTGGACGCGGTAAATTAGGCAAAACTATTAAGTTTTTTCTAATTCTTGTTTTACCCACCGCTCGATCGTTTTAATTTGACTCCTGGACGATCGCCCGATCGTTCAACATCACAGATGTTAAGTTTTATCAACTTTCTTGTTAAGAAAGATGTTTATAAAGCATAGCTTCTTAAGGCAGATTTAGGTGAATCTCAACCTCAAGGATAAGTTGGAAAACACGCGATAGGAGGCGATCGACCTTTGGTTTCGCAGGCGCGATCGTCCGCAATTTAAGTTGAAAGTTGCCCAACTGGATTACACTTAACTCGAAGTGGTAATTTTGTGACAGCCGATCGGCAAAGGACGCAGCGTGGAAATCCCCCTCGAAAATCTGTGGAATCAGGTACTCGATCGCCTCCAGGGACAACTCAGCAGGCCTACCTTTGAGACTTGGATCAAAACTGCTAGGGCCGAACAACTGGAAAATGACTGTTTGATCGTTAGTACCCCCAACCCCTTTGCTCGCAATTGGTTGCAGAAATATTACGTCAAAACAATTGCTGATGTCGTTTCCGAAATTCTCGGCTATCCGGTAGACATTTACTTGACCATCGCCGGGGGTTCGGAAAACGGTGGCACCCATCAGGCACCGACAATCTGGCCTTCCCCCACAACGCCCGATGTCCCGGACAACCACTCGCTGCATCCTCCCAAACCCCCCCATTTAAACCCCAAATACGTATTTTCCCGTTTTGTAGTCGGTTCCAACAACCGCATGGCCCATGCTGCTTCCCTCGCCGTAGCTGAATCTCCGGGACGAGAATTCAATCCCTTATTTTTGTGCGGGGGCGTCGGTTTGGGCAAAACTCATTTGATGCAGGCGATCGGTCATTATCGCTTGGAAATTGACCCCGCAGCTAATGTTTTTTACGTTTCTACTGAAAAATTTACCAACGATCTAATTGCAGCTATTCGCAAAGACAGTATGCAAACTTTTCGCGACCATTACCGGGCCGCTGATGTACTGTTAGTAGATGACATTCAATTTATTGAAGGTAAAGAATACACTCAAGAAGAATTTTTCCACACCTTTAATACTTTGCATGAAGCTGGGAACCAAGTAGTTTTAGCGAGCGATCGTCCGCCGCAACAAATCCCCCGCCTGCAAGAGCGTTTGTGTTCCCGATTTTCGATGGGATTGATTGCCGACATTCAACTTCCGGATCTGGAAACGCGGATGGCTATTTTGCAGAAAAAAGCCGAGTATGAAAATATGCGACTTCCGAGAGATGTCATTGAGTACATTGCAGCTAGCTACGCTTCTAACGTCCGCGAATTAGAAGGAGCTTTAATTCGTGCGGTAGCATATCTTTCAATTACTGGTTTGCCGATGACGGTGGAGAATATTGCCCCGGTTCTCAACCAGCAAACTGAAACCGTTGAGGCATC
>JBOFTL010000757.1:0-7104 GCA_051652045.1 Microcoleus sp.
AGTTTCTTTAGAAGTGAATCCGCGCCAAACCGGAGTGAGAATTCGGCCGTTATTGAGCAATCCGCCGACCGATCGAGGGACTGCACCTTTGTTACAAACAGCGGAACTTGGGGGAACTGCGGCGGCAATTAATGCGGGATTTTTCAATCGGATCGACCGACTGGCTTTAGGGGCAATTCGGCGCGATAATAAATGGCTTGCGGGGCCGATTTTAAATCGCGGTGCAGTTGCTTGGAACGATCGTGGCGAATTTATCTTCGATCGACTGACTTTGCAAGAAACTGTGATAACTCCGACGGGACAAAGATTGCCAATTTCGCATTTAAATAGCGCCTACGTGCAATCGGGAATCGGTCGCTACAATCCAGATTGGGGAACGGCTTACACTCCGTTTTCCGATAATGAAATAGTTGTGACAGTAACGGGCGATCGAATTGTCAGTCAATCTCCGGGAGGTGCGGCGGGACAAACAAATTTTCCGATTCCTGCTGGCGGTTATATTTTAGCTTTGCGTTCTAATTTAGCTCCGGCTTCTCAATTAACTGCTGGCTCTTTGTTGCGCGTGGAAACTAATACAATTCCTGCGGATTTCAACCGATTTCCTTACATTCTCGGCGGCGGTCCGGTGTTGGTAAAAAACAGTAGAATAGTTTTAGATCCGAAGGCTGAAGGGTTTAGCGATGCGTATGTCCGACAGACGGCTATTCGGAGTGCGATCGGGCGTAATGCTGCGGGTAATTTGCTAATTGTAGCGGTACACAATCGCGCGGGCGGGGCGGGGCCGAATTTTGCCGAACTCGCGCAGATTTTGCAGCAAATGGGTGCTGTTGAAGCTGTAAATTTAGATGGCGGAAGTTCGACGAGTTTGTATTTAGGAGGAAGTTTGCTCGATCGGCCTCCGGCAACTGCTGCTAGAGTTCATAATGCGATCGGAATCTTCATTCAACCTTAATTCGTAAGTTCGCTGTTGGCTGGTGCGTCGCTAGACTCAACCCCAAATCGACGAAACCCCCCCGATTTCTCAACTCCCTACCCAGAGTCAAGAAACCTGGTTTTTCGCCAGAATTAAAACAGCAAACTCAAGCTCACCAAAAAACTGATTTCTCAACCTCACCCAAAGCCCCATCTCAGCTATAATCAAAAACACAATCCCCCACCCCTCAAATACCCGCCATGAAGAACTCGACCCCCGAACAACAACTCCAAATGGATGATTATATAAACTTGCAGAATTACTTGGAGGCTAAAAAGTGGAAAGAAGCCGATGAGGAAACTCTGAAAGTGATGTTGAAGGTGGTGCATCGAGAGAGTGAAAAATGGCTTACTGCAGACAGTCTTTCCTACTTCCCCTGCGAGGACTTGCATATTATTGACCAACTTTGGGTAAAATACAGCAATGGACACTTCGGTTTTAGCGTGCAGAAGCGTATCTATCAAAGTCTGGGTGGAACCAGTCAACGTGATGATAAAGTTTTGGATAAGTTCGGCGACAAAGTAGGCTGGAGAAAAAATAACAAATGGCTGATACATCGCAAAGACTTCACTTTTTCAGAGGAAGCGGTGGAAGCTCACCTCCCGGTAGCCGCTTATAGCTGGTGGGACATGAACGTTCCGGATGTGGGTTTGTGGTTGGAGTCAGTCGTGGCTCTCTTATCTCGCGTCGATTTGTAGACCGTTAGACTTTAACGTCTAAGCGTTGCAGGATTTCATAAAGATTTATAACAAAACCCAAAACCACGAAGCCATGCCCTGTCTAGGTTTCCGATACCTGGCACTGCGAGTCCTCGGTTTCGCCGCCTTTTTTTGTTGTTTGTTGTAGTATCTGCCCCGCTATAGCAATCCTAAATGAATTGTAAGTTTTTTACCCCACCCCAACCCTCCCCTTATCAAGGGGAGGGAGTAAGAGTTTTACAAATGATTTGCGATCGCTATTTAATTAACAATCCCGATATTTATTATAAAAGTGCAGCGGAATTCAAACAAGCATTATTAAAAAGTAAGTAGATGAGTATAAAAATACATCAATATGTCATTGCGAGCGAAACGAAGTGAAGCGAAGCAATCCCAGGGTTTCCTGGCGCTTAATATTTTGTTACACAGCTTGGTTTATTTGTACCTACCTACTTATCTCGTAAATTGGAGTATCCTTGCCAAATTTTAGGAAGAAACCCGGTTTGTGACTCTCCACAGCCAATCCAAGAAACCGGGTTTATCAACTATTTAAGCAATTTTTTGTTCGCTGAAATCGGATTTTTGACCTTCATCAGTCGAAATTAAATTCCAGCCTTGAACTTTCAACTTTTGATACGTTGCCCATCCTTTAGAACCACCCGGTTCGCGGTAATCAGGTGCGGCGTATTGGGGAAAAGCCGTGTAAGGACGCCACGCTTGGCGGGCTTCTGTACGCAAGTGCAAGATTTTTTCTCCGTTGCCTCCCAATCTCGGCAACCAACACATTTGTTTCAGCATTTCTCAAACTCCTTCTTTTCGCAGTAACAGTAATTTGCTTTCCCTCCCAAGTTAGGCTTTTAGACCCGTCAAGAGTGCTTCTCGCAAAATATAATAAGTAATGGGATAAATGGGATTTTTCACCAATTACTGATTACCGATCGAGTCGCTGCGGTTCTAGCTGATTTGGGTGGGTACCAAATTTTCTAGCTTTTGGCTAGACAACAAGTGTTGCTTTGTGATAAACAAGTGCGATTTACCTTACCCTAGGTGCAAATGTGACTGAAAGTTAAAAGTCCAATGCGCACTCAAAACAGGACTTAAAGTGGATCGCCGGGAACTCTTGGTGAAAGGTACATTCACTTTTGCGACTTCCCCATTGCCTATAACTACAACATCATTTTGGTTGTTTCCGCTTAAAAAAACATCTTTCTACGGTATTGGCTTTTTTAGGAAAAAAATGTTCCTTTAGTTACAAAAATTAACCTTTCGCCAGCATTTATCTCTGTATTAAAAGTTAAATTAATTTTAATAATGAAGAACTGGTGAAGAAAATAGAGGCAGTAGGACGGGCGCTGCGGAGGGAATGCCAGCAACGATCCCAATTGTATCAATACATACAAAATTCCAGCTTGTAGCGATCCCCACTAAACTCTTACAGTCGGTGGTAGAGGCATCAATATTAAAGAAACCGGGTTTGCTATAGATATTAAAAGCTGCGATTCAATTTTAATGTTTGTACTATGGACTAAAGTCCATAAAAGCTTGCGGACTAAAGCAGGCAATAATAACTAGTCTTAATTGCCTTCATTCGATCGAACGCGATATGAAAATTTATATCTGAAGAATGATGTCAGCAAATTCTCTTACTTGGCAGAATAAATAAGATTTGCAGGAGTTACTAGCCGGTAATTATGTATTGCCTGCCTTAATGTCGCGATTTAGCACTATTATTTCCGCAAACAAGCGGTAAGGTGCGCAGTACGCAACCTGCATCAATTTATGCCTCTCGGCAGATGAGAGGAGAAGCTATACAGCATTTAATTGTAGTAAGAATAACAAATGCACTGTCGTGCAAACTGTGAATTAAAACAGAATTTTTTTGGAGGACAAAATAGATGGGTTGGCTGAAAAGATTATTTGGTTTAGAAAAACTTGAGAAGCAAGAAAACGTAGAAGCTGCCCCGTATCAAGCACCTGTAGCTCAAACTCAAACTCAAGCTCAACCGGCGGCTACAACCGCTCAAACAATCCCGCCAGAACGCATGGGATTGAATGGAGAATACGACCAAAGCGGTTTAGCTAAGCGCGTGGCTCAAGCTTTTGATAACAACCCTGATGTTGCAGATATTGAGACGGTATATGTGGCTCAAACAGGCAGTACGGTGGTGCTCAAAGGTTCTGTTCCCAGTCAGGAAATTGTCAATAAATTGGTGACGATTGCTAAAAGCGTGAAAGGTGCAACTGGAGTCGAAACCAATCAAGTTACTGTGGGTTAGGGCGCGTTTTCGATAGGTTTTAGGTTTGAGGTTTTAGGTTTTAGGCTTGGGGTTTGAGGTTTGAGGTTTGAGGTTTGATGTTTGGGGTTTGAGGTTTGAGGTTTGAGGTTTGAGGTTTGAGATTTGAGATTTATTCAGTCCGACTTACAACCTACAACATACCACCTAACACCTACCACCTACCACCTACCACCTAACACCTAACACCTAACACCTACTATCTACAACATACCACCTAACACCTAACACCTACTACCTACTACCTAACGCAATATCAATTCTCTAAATAGTGAGGTAACTTTGGAACCAACTCGCGGTCAGTTAGAGCGCAATCTTTCGCAGCGGATTCAAGCTTTGTATCGTTCAGTGTTCGGACACCAACCGAGTCAGGTGAGCTGCAATCTGATAGATGGTAAATTAGTAATCACAATGGAAAATGCGATAACTCAGCCAGAACAAGTGCTGGTGGAAAACGGTCGGGAGGAGTTAGCTGAAAAAGTTCGATCGGAACTGGAAACTGTTCTGGAAACCGAACTCAAACAAGTAATAAATGAGGTATTGGGGGTAGATGCGATCGACTTGCTCAATGATACCACCTTGGAAACGGGCAGGGCGGGGACGATCGCGATTTTAGATGCTGTACCTCGATTTCGCGAGTCAATTTCTAAGCCTAAAACTCAACCGGAAACTGCCTCGACTTCAGGTGTCGGTGAATAATTATTTCTAATTCATCGATGTTAAAAGGTTTGGTGAGGTATTCCGCGCAACCGGCCAGCAAAATCCGATCGCGGTCTTCTGTTTTTGCCAGTGCTGTAATCGCAATAATTGGAATATTTGCGAGTTTGGGGTTTGCTTTGAGGCGGTTTATTAATTCTACACCGTCTAGATCCGGCAAACAAATATCTAATATAATTAGATCCACAGGTCGATCGAATGCTACTGCAAGCGCTGTGTAACCGTTGGCGGCCTGCACGCATTCACACCCCAATAAATCGACAACCTCGGTTAGTAAATCTAAATTGTCGCGATTGTCGTCTACTGCTAAAACTAATGGAAGTTTGTCCATCAGCCCTTGACATTTTTTACCAGAAGACGATTCCCAATCTGTGCAGCAGTTGACATAACTCATACAGTACATAACCTTGGCGTACAAGAGTTGACGGCGAGGCATTCGTCAAGTGGCTCTCGGGCACTTGCTGAAGATTGGCTCGTATAAAATATCGATCGGATTGACTGTTTTTGCTCTAGGTTTTGGCGCTAGGTTGTTGCTTGAGACTGAGTGTCAAATAACTTACCGTTAAAATACCGCTGCCAACTGAGGAAAACACAGACCCATGCGATAAAAGCGATAGTTTCTACCTAATTTTACTAATAATTTTGAAAATTACAAACTCAAGACTTTGAAGTTGTAGCTTGTTTGAATAATATAGCATAGTCTCCCCTTAGCGCATCTATCTAAGGAAAGATTTACTGTTACTGCAAAATTTAACTAATGCAGCCTGCTGAAAGATACTAGACATCTCCTAAAAAGATGATGGAAGCCTTACCCTATCTAGACAAAAACCTAATTATGGGAGATATCTAATTGTTTTGCAACTTGTTTTGCGAGTTTTTAAGTGAGGCTCGATCGAGATTTGTGCGGGAACTTCAAGATGACAACTTCGTTCTAGAGAGAAATAGTTGTTTGGCGAGTTTTAGTGTCAGGAAGAATAGCGTTACCGTAAGCTTGCAAGCTATTTCGACTCACGTCAAATTAAGTGAATTTACTTAGCGCTAAAAATACCGGAACCGATCGCCCTACGAATTTACATCTGTAGGGTGCGTTAATTGGGAAATTGCTTGAGAGTTGAGAAAACTTCGAGCTAACGCATCTGAGAATTGTTTGCCACAGAAAGTTAAAGTATAAATGCTCACTCCCTTGTGCGCTGGTAGGCTTATACTAGATCTGGATTACTCAACCATCCTTTTAACAATGACATATTAAGGGAGCTGGAAACCCGGATTTGGGATGATAACTAAAAACATTGAAAGTATTGTAGTATTTAATACGGATAGATTTAAGATCGTCGATTCAAAAATGCTGTTATCGGCTCTAAGGATAAAAAAGAATGGCTCGCAGAAAAGTAAAAAAAACGCCAATCTCTGCTCTCGAACAAGAGAGTTTGCTCAACCGCATTACTACTCGCATCCGCCATTCTTTAGAACTCCAAGAGATTTTGACAACTACAGCCAAAGAACTCCGCTGTTTTTTGGGGAGCGATCGGGTAAAAATTTATCGGTTTGAAGCTGACGGCAGTGGTGAGGTGATTGCTGAGTCGATTAATAATAAAAAATTGCCTTCTCTGCTGGGTTTGCGTTTTCCGGCAACCGATATTCCCCCCAGTGCTCGCGAAATGTTTGTCAAAGCGCGCCAGCGAGTGATTGTCGATGTAGAATTCAACCATCAAATTATTAATCGATTGGACTGTCCGGAAACTGGCAAAACTTTGGCAGTTGAAGATATCCGTTATTGTCCGGCAGACCCCTGTCACGTGGAATATTTGAGTGCTTTGGGAGCGCGTTCTTCACTGACTGTGCCGATTTTGCATCAAGGTCAACTTTGGGGGTTGCTGGCTTGCCACCACAGTCAGCCCAGACGTTTTAGCGATCGAGATTTGACGATCGTGCAGTTGTTAGTCGATCAGCTTTCAATCGCGATCGCCCAATCTTCTCTGTTGGCTAACGCCCGACAGCAAGCTCGCGACGAAGCTATTATCAACCAAATTAGCAGTTTGCTGCATTCTCCTTTGGAACTGCAAGAAATTCGCCAAAGAGTTCTCGATCTAACCGTCGAACATTTGCAAGGGTGCGGTGGCAGACTCTACATCACTGCTGAATTGACCGATCGACCCGCTCAACTTTATACTTGCGGCCGACAGCCGCAGGATTTGCAAATTGAAACTAGCCCTTTTTGGCAGCAAATTATGGGATTTACTAATCGAGATGAGGGGCGCACTAAAACAGCAGCAACCGATCGATTAGCACAGAAATCGGATATTTATTCCGCTGCGGTTTCTAGTTTCAAATCAGAAAATTTCAAATCAGAAAATTTCAAATCAGAAAATTTCAAATCAGAAAATTCTAACTCGCTCGAAAGAGATATTTCTTCTTCTATTAT
>JBOFTL010000758.1:0-9928 GCA_051652045.1 Microcoleus sp.
CCGCCAATGACTACATAAGCCCCCGGACGGGTAACTTGACCGACGATCGAGATCGATCGGGGTTTTTCTGGTGGGGGGGAAAAATTGGCGATCGCGAATTGGCGGGCTTCTGCTTGGTTGAAGTTGGCAACGGTGGGAACGACTATCGTGTCTCGATCTTGCAAAATGATGTCTTGAGAAATGTCTCCTTCTTGCAAGAACCTCCACAGGTTGACGTTGAGCTCTTGGTCCGGACCGTCGGGTTGGGGACGGCGGACGCGGATGTTGCGGATGTCGGCGACGCCAGTGACACCTTCAGCGAGTCTCAGGGCTTGGGTGACAGTCGGATACTGGACTGAGGGTGCGACACCGGGGCCTGGCGTGAGGGTAATCGTGAAATTTCCGGGTCTGGTGACTTCTCCGATGACGCCGACGTTAAGGGGGCGGGCTGCTATAAGGCTGACTGTGACTACGGGGTCTTTGAGGACTCGGCGGTAAGCAGTGCGGATGATGTTAGTCGCTTCCACTAGGGTGCGGCCGCGGAGCGAGACAAAGCCGATCAGGGGCAGATTCACCGAACCGTCGGAGAGGACTTCGTAGCCGCGGGTGAGTTCGGGTACTTCCAAGATCTCTATTTGGATCCGGTCGCCCCCACCGAGTTTGTAGCTTTCAGGCGAACGCCTGACGTTTTGGGGAAATGTGACTGCACCCGGTCGCAACGGCAATTGCGAGGAGGCACTCGGGGGAAAGCACACAGCAATCCCGGCCGCGGCGACGGCGCACGAGGTCAAATGAGCGATTGGGACTGTTAAATTGTATTTTTTAGGAAAATTGGGTTTAACCACAGGCTTCCTATTTCTCAAAGAGCGATCACCACCAGTTTAATCGCTTGCAGTTGAAATGCAATCCGATACTCAAGCATTTGCAAAGAAATGTTGCATAATTGTCTGCCTGCGACTCGCTCTCGGGATTTTTCTTTCCAGACACGACCTGAAAGCGAGGCTATAATTGGCGATCGCGGGCGCGACAACGGTGTTGGGTAGTAGGTGTTAGGTGGTAAGTGTTAGGTAGTAGGTGTTAGATAGTATGTGGTAGGTGGTAGAAAAAACTTCAAACCTCAAACCTCAAATCTCCAACCTAAGACCTAAGACCTAAAACCTTTCAAGCTAGTTTTTCAGAGGGTAGCTATTTATGGCGAGAATGATTCGAGAGCTAATTTTTGGCAATAATTTATTGATCTTGTTATTAGCTTCTGTTGCATTGATTGTCACGCTGATTATTTTTCAGATTGCCAGCAAGAGAGCCTGGGGATTGGCTTTTGAAAAATGGTTTGCGATTTTATACATTTTCATGTCACCCCACGTCAACGTACCTCCGTTTAACTATTTGCATTTTATTAATATTTCCTATTTAGAAGCAGGAAATACCAGCCAGCTTCCCTACGCCTTTTATCCTTGGTTGGTTTTTGTTTTATGCGGCAGATTTATTAAGTTTTTTCAGCATCAATTTGTCGAGGCTCTGTCATTTTTGGCACTGAGAAACCCTTGTTTTCTGCTATACTGTTTCATGCCAGTTATCTCTGCACTGTGGTCGCTAGTTCCCGAGATTACATTCAAATCGGGGATGGCATTTACGGCTTTTAGTATTTTTGGTTTTTACATCGCTGCACGATACGAGTGGAGCCAACTTTCCGGTTTGTTGCGGTGGGGATATGTGGCGATCGGCATAGTTAGCGTGTTGCGAAAACCTAATGTAGGACGCGAATTTGCGGGAATTACCAGTCACAAAAATTCTTTGGGCGGTATTATGGTTCTAAGCACAGCACTGTGGTATTTGCATTATTCGCAAACCGCTAAAACTCAAAAAGAACGCCTGATAGCTTTGTTGTTCATGTTCTTTTCATTTTATTTGGTGAGGGCTACTAGCTCCGGCGGTTCTTTAGTTAATAGTTTGATGCTCATCGTTGTAGTATCTTCTTTGAATTTTCTCAGCAAGTTAAAGTTTCAATGGTCGTTTACTTTTCTAGTCGGTTTCATGCTGTTGGGGACTTTGGGCAGCATTTATATAGTAGAAAACTTAGAGTCGATCGTGGTTGGGGGTTTGGGCAAAGATTTAACTCTGACCGGGCGGACGGAGTTTTGGCCTCAGTTAATCGCGGCGGCAAATCAGCGTCCTTGGTTCGGTTACGGATTTGAAGGTTTTTTTCAGCAAGATAGGCTTGGCGAGCTAACTCCTGCTTCTTCTATATATACTTCGATCGGCTTTCAACCTAAAACTGCTCACAACGGCGGTATTTCAGTGCTTTTGTCTTACGGTTATCCTGGGCTGGCACTGCTCTTAATTTCCCTAGTTACCAATCTGATCTTTGCCGTGCGAGAAATCGGGCGGCGACCGCTAGCTGAATCGGGAATTGCCATTATTTATTTAGTATTTATTATGATCAATAATATGACTGAAAGCTCGATATCCGATCTTGGAGATGTTTGGCTTGCTTACTTATTCCTGACAGTTAGGCTCAGTATCGATAGCGCTAAATCTGCATCTAATGGTAAGGACGGTAGGAGCAATAACGATCGCCAGCTAGAACAGAATTTCTATCCCGATTGAAACCTCATTCCTTTGAAATGTTACAAATCGGGAAAAAATATGATAATATACTAATGAGCCTGGTTTTTGATGAATTTCCCAGTGCTTATTCAGTATATTTATTTCTGATGTTAGACAAACTAACTGCGGTAAAAGACAAACTCAGCCCCGGCCTCCGTCAGGTACTCGCGAATCTGGCTTGGCTGCTGACAGATCAAGTGTTACAAATGGGTCTGGGTTTGTTTGTGGGTGTGTGGGTGGCTCGGTATTTAGGACCGTCACAGTTCGGTTTGCTCAATTATGCCGGTGCCTTTGTATCGCTGTTTGCATCGGTGGCTGCGATGGGATTGGGAACTTTGGTAGTGCGCGATATCGCTCGCAATCCCGATTGCAAGGATGAAACTTTGGGAACTGCTTTTGCGATTCAATTTGCAGGTGGCATTGTTACTTTGTTGCTGACAGTAACGGTAATTTCCATAGTGAAGCCCGATGAAACTTTAACTCGCTGGCTGGTAGGGATTTTCGCCGCTGGAACTATTTTTCAGTCCTTTGACACGATCAACTTTTGGTTTCAGTCTCAAGTGCAATCTAAGTATACGGTGGTTGCTAAAAATTCCGTATCATTACTGATTGCAGGCATCAGAATTAGCATGGTACAACTGCAAGCGCCATTGATTGCTTTTGCCTGGGTGAGATTGGCGGAAGTAATTTTAGCAGGAGTGGCGCTATCGCTGATCTATCAAAGCAAAGGCAATGATTTCAAGCTGTGGCGAGTCACTTGGCGGCGTGGCAAACAACTGCTTCAAGAAAGTTGGCCGCTGGTGCTGTCGAGTTTTGCAGTATTTATTTATTCCAAAATCGATCAGGTAATGCTCGGTTCTTTAAATAAAACAGAGTTGGGATATTACGCAGTTGCTGTGAAGATTTCGGAAATTTGCGATTTCTTGCCGGTAATTATCGCATCTACGATTTTCCCCAAACTGGCACTATTAAGAGAACAAAATTACGACGAATACCTGAAAAAATTTCAAATTTACTCAGATGCCATGTTATTTATGTGGTTGGGAGTGGCGATACCCGTATCTCTGCTGGCTCCTTTCATAGTTCAGATTCTTTACGGCGAGCAATATGCACCTTCAGCCAGCGTGCTTTCCATCTACGTCTGGGCGCAATTCGGCAGCAATTTCGGAGTAGCTAGAAATGCTTATTTTGCTTTGGAAGGTCAACTGCGGTACGGTCTTTACTTGACAGTCGTCGGCGCAATTTTTAATATAGTATTGAACTCCCTGCTCATCCCTAGGTATGGCGCGTTTGGAGCGACAGTGGCAACTTTAATGACTTATTTCTATGTGATTATACTGATTAACTTTCTGATTAAAGAATTGAGGCAGTTTGCGAATTTAATCTTTAACTCGCTCAATTTATTCAAGGCTGTTTCCCGGTTGCTGGGCTTAATCCAATTTGAAATGAAATGATTGAAATTAAACCAAATCTCCAGCACTCCTCGCAGTGTCCTTATTCTGGCAAGGCACTCAAACCGATCGAAATTTTGTGGCAGGGAACTCACGTTTGCGTAGTATCTGAGTCTCCTGCAGGCGATAAAATTATTGAGGAATTGAGAATCGGTCACGCAGCTAAAACTCCCTATCAGGTTGACTTAGCAAAACAAGCAACTTTTAGTGGCGACAAATATGCTGAAGAACTGTTAGCTCAACCCCTGCTAAAATCGCTGCAAAATCCCCGATCTGAACAGTTAGAAATTACTCGCGAAATCTTCAAATCCTGCAAGCGGGTAATTATTTTAAACTGCATAGATTATCTTTACGGACACAGCCTGTTAAAGTTGCTCAACGCCCAAAGACATTTGGAATCTCACCCGGATTTAGGTTTGATTGTTATCGTTCAAAAGTTTCTCAGGTGGATGGTTCCCGAGGGAGTGGCAGAAGTTTGGACTGTGCCGATATCTCTAAAAAACGGTCAAGATTACTATCCGAGCTTTGCAGAATTTGTCGCTAAAGAAAGCCAGCGATTTGACGAAATTTACCTCAGCGAAGCCTTTTCCCATCCCAGCCGTTTCGACATTACTAAGTTTACCGGAGTTCCCAAACACGATTTCGATGACAACCAGCCAATAAAAATTACTTTTGTGTGGCGGGAAGACAGGCTATTAGTTAATAACTTTCTGTTTCGAGTCTTGAGAAAGTTAAAATTAATGGATATTGCCCTGGCCATCCAAAACTGGAAAGTGCAGCAGTTACTGGGGAAAATTCGATCGAAACTCCCAGAAGCTAAATTCGCAGTGGCTGGTTTGGGAACGAAAACTAAATTTCCCGCATGGATTGAAGATTGCAGGGTAGATAAGTTTAACGCACAAACCGAGAAAGCCACTTGCCAGATATATGCAGCAAGCCGCTTAGTAATCGGGCTGCACGGTTCTAATATGCTGCTACCCTCCGGTTTGGCCGGGATGACAATCGATTTGATCGAAACTCGTTGGGGCAATTTTGCTCAAGATGTTCTCTATCAAGAAACCAATCCTAGATTGGCAAGTTTTCGCTATCGATATTTACCATCTCAGGTGAGTTTAGATATGTTAGCAAACATTGCCGCTCAAGCGATCGAAACTCGATCGGACTTTTATTTCCACATGACTGCCGATGTTAATTGAAATTTAGACTAAAAAAGAAGTCATGGCAAACAACAAAGCTTTAGTAACTCTGGCTATTGGGGAAAAATACTTAAAAAATTGGCAAAATCTGTGCCAAGATAACTGGCAAAGATATGCAGACAGGCACGGCTACGATTTAATTTGCTTGGCAGAACATCTAGATACTTCTGAAAGGGCGCAAAAACGTTCTCCTTGCTGGCAAAAGTGCCTGATTCTCAGTCAAGAAACCGTGAAAAAGTACGATCGAGTAGTGTGGCTGGATGCAGATGTTCTGATCAATTGGGCCAATGCTCCTTGTATTGTAGAAGGTGTAGCAGTCGATCGAGTAGGTGCGGCCCCGGAATGGGCGACTCCCAACTCGCAGCTAGCGACAGACGCCAAAGCAAGATTGTTTGAAACCTGGGGAATTACAGACGAAACCAACGAGCGGGAAACTTATACTAAATACGGGATTCCAGCAGAATTCGATCGCATCGTTCAAGATGGTATCATGGTACTTTCACCAACTCACCACCGCGAGATTTTAGAAAAAGTTTACTACGAGCGTGAAGAAACGGGTTTCGGCGAAATGCCTTGGGTTTCTTACGAACTGTTAAAAGCCGACTGCGTGCAGTGGATAGACAATCGCTTCAGTACGGTTTGGAACGTACAAAAAGCTTTGTATTACCCGTTTCTGCTGCCCAAACCCCAAACCAATTTTGCCAGCCGCCTGAAAAGTCAACTTATCTCCAAAGGAGTGCCGGCAAAGTTAGTTGACAAACGCGCCAGCGAGTGCGCGACTGCTGCTTTGATGAATACTTACCTGCTGCACTTTGCCGGCACGGCAGGCGAGATGAAATGGGTAGATTTAAAGGCAACTTCTTGGCGGGATTTGCGATCGGCTTAAGTTAATTTAGACGCTTAATTTAGACACTTTAAATTAAGTACGATCTTCAGACTAAATCGCACGAATTTGGACGGTTAAAATACAATTTTAGGAGACAAACTCAATGAGTAATAGTGCAGTTCGTATAGTAACGGGAATGTGTTGCGATGCCAAAGGTGAGGAAAGTATTTATCCTCAGACTGGCGGGCTATCTTCCTCAGCAAAATTTCAAGCAGTTTACTGGCGCTGCGTAGTGGTATATTTTGCCTCCAGCTTCCGAAACAATCCCCATGCCGAACATATCTTATTAACTAATGCTAAAGAAGTTCCCGATTTAGGTAATTTCAAAACAGCAGAGTTTTTCTCCAACATCGGCGTTAAAGTAGTAAATGTACCCTTCACCTATCAGCCGCCACTAGAATATTTTGAAGCTTTTCGCAGTACGTTTTATAAATTTGACATCGTTAAGTATCTGAAACATCACAGCGAACCTAATGACATTTGCATCTCTTTAGATTCTGACTGTGTGTGGGTAAATCCAGCAAAAATGATTGCAGCCCTGGAAAATTGCGGGTTAGGAACTTACGATTTGTACGAGCCAGAAAATAAGCCGATCAGTGCCTTGACGAGAATAGAAATGCAAAAAATCTATGAGGATCTCGGCTATAAAGTTAACGAACCACCTAAATATTTTGGAGCCGAACTGATTGCTGGCAGGGGCAAAGATATCAAAAAATTGTCAGATGAGATTGACTTAATTTGGGAAACTTGCTTGCAAAGATTTGCTGAAGGTAAGTCGAGATTGTATACTGAGGAGCAGATGCTAACTTATATTTACAATAAGGAAGGCTATGCTGCGGGAACTGGAAATCCTTATCTCAAACGCATCTGGACATCTCCCAAATTATACACTGCGGCAGAGTCGGATCTCTCTCTCGATGTTTGGCATATGCCGGGAGAAAAGGGATACGGAATTAAGCGATTGTTTGCAGAAATAGCTAATCCTAAATCTAACTTCTGGACTGTGCCTTTGGGGCATGAGTTTGCGGCTTATGCTGGCAGTTATTTGGGTGTGCCGAAACCGACTCGATCGAAGTCTTTACTCGATTTGTTGGATAATCGGATGTCGGGATTGCAGAGGAGATTTTCTCGGGTTACAGGTGCTTTCGATAAACTGTCGATCGGGTAAGAAGGAAGAAGGAAGAAGGAAGAAGGAAGAAGGAAGAGGGAAGAGGGAAGAAGGAAGAGGGAAGAAAAACGAATGACAGATGACTGATAATTGTCAATTGTCAATTGTAAACTCTCAACTCTCAACTCTCAACTCTCAACTCTCAACTAAGAGGGCGGGCACGGGGGCACCGCCCCTACCTATCAACGATCGACTATCAACTATCAACTATCAACTGTTAAATGTCAGAAATATCTTTAAAAACTCCCGTCGCTTTTATTATTTTTAAGCGCCCTGCAGAAACTGAAAGAGTATTTGCAGAAATCCGCAAAGTCAAGCCGCCTAAACTATTAGTAGTTGCTGACGGCCCTCGCCCCGACAAACCTGGAGAAGATTTGCAGTGTGCCGCAGCGCGAGCTGTAATCGATCGAGTAGACTGGGAATGCGAAGTTTTGCAAAATTATGCAGACAGTAATTTGGGCTGTCGCCGGCGCGTTTCTAGCGGCTTAGATTGGGTGTTCGATACGGTAGAAGAGGCGATTATTATTGAGGATGATTGTTTGCCGCACCAGAGTTTTTTCTATTTTGCTCAAGAATTGCTCGATCGCTACCGGGATGACGAACGTATTATGTCAATATCCGGGCAAAACGTGCAGTTTGGCAAGCAGCGAACAGATTTTAGTTATTATTTTTCTCGCTACACTCACTGCTGGAGTTGGGCGAGTTGGCGGCGGGCTTGGCGGCATTACGATTTAGAGATGAAACTGTGGCCTCAAGTGCGAGATGGCAATTTTTTGATGGATGTATTGGGGGACCCCCATGCTGCTAAAATGTGGCAGAAAACTTGTCAGTTGTGTTACGAAGGAGCGATCGATACTTGGGATTTTCAGTGGACGTTTGCTAGTTTTATTCAAAATGGTTTGAATATTTTGGCTAATGTCAATCTGGCCGCTAATATCGGACACGGCACCGGAGGAACTCATACGGACGATACCAACAGTCCTTACAATAATATGTCTGTGGGAGAGATGGTGTTTCCGCTGAAGCATCCGCCGTTTGTGATTCGGGACGAACAAGCCGATCGTTTTACGCAAAATACTTTGTACGATTACGATCCGAAGTTGGTGAAGAAGGTGCAAAGAAAGCTCAAACAACTTTTGAAAATTTAGCCTGTTTTCTCGTAGGTTGGGTTGAGCAAAGCGAAACCCAACAAATTATTTTTTAAAATAGGTTTTTGTCCTTATATAGCAAAGTTGACAGAGTATTTAAAACTAGGATTTGATGTGCTGTGTTGGGTTTCATTCCTCAACCCAACCTACGACTTAAAAACTGGGATTTGATGTGAGGTGTTGGGTTTCGTTCCTGGAACCAACTTACAAGTAATTACTAATGAATGAACAATGAAAGTTTTAATTCCGACTAATTACGATACCAAAGGCGGTGCTGCTAGAGCAACTTATCGCTTGCACCAAGGTTTGCAAAGTATCGGCGTCAATTCCCAGATTTTGGCGGCACATAAGTCGAGTAACGATGCCAGTGTCATCGAATTGCCAGACAAGTTTGGCGCAAAATTTAAGAATTTTAGAGCTAAATTAAATCGCTTGCCCCTCAAAGCTTATCCCAAATTGGGTCAAGTCATTTTTTCGCCTCAGTGGGTGCCGGATTCTCTGGCGGCGGAAGTTGCCAAAATCGATCCAGATGCCATCAATTTGCACTGGGTTTGTGAAGGTTTTATGCAGATTGAAACCCTGGCGAAGTTTAACAAGCCCCTGGTGTGGACGCTGCACGATATGTGGGCTTTTACTGGGGGCTGTCACTACAGCGAAAATTGCGATCGCTATTTGGATTCTTGCGGTGCTTGCCCGCAACTTCAGAGTACGAAAGATGCGGATATTTCGCGCTGGATTTGGCAGCGAAAAGCTAAGGCTTGGCAGAATTTGAATTTGACTTTGGTGACTCCAAGTCGCTGGTTAGCTGATTGCGCTAAATCTAGTTCGCTGTTGCAAAATTATCCGGTACAAGTAATTGCTAATGGGCTTGATGCCGAACTTTATCAACCGCGAAACCGTCCGGAGGTAAGATGTAGTTTGGATTTGCCTCAAGATAAATTGTTGGTATTGTTTGGAGCGATGCAGGGAACGGGCGATCGCTGGAAAGGTTTTCCGCTGTTAGTGCCTGCTTTGCAGCGCCTCAGCCAGTCAGGATGGCAAGATAAGATTGAGCTTTTGGTATTTGGATGCGCTAAACCTGAAAGTCCGATCGATGTTGGTTTTAAAACTCATTATCTCGGCAGGTTAGATGATGAAACTTTGGCCAAAGTTTATGCGGCGGCTGATGTGATGGTGGTGCCTTCGCGGTACGAAGCTTTCGGGCAGACGGCATCAGAAGCTTTAGCCTGCGGTACTCCCGTGGTGGCTTTTGATGTGACGGGATTGAAAGATATTGTGGATGATAAAGAAAACGGCTATTTGGCTGTACCTTACGATACTGAAGATTTAGCGCGGGGCATTGCTTGGGTTTTGGCAGATCCGCAGCGGCACCAACATTTGTGTCGCAACGCTCGCTTGAAGGTCGAGCAAAATTTTACTTTAGATGTGCAGGCTCGCGCGTATTACAACTTATATCAAAAAGTTTGCCAAGCGGGTAAGTAGTTGAGAGTTGA
>JBOFTL010000759.1:0-7566 GCA_051652045.1 Microcoleus sp.
ATTTGAGATCTGGGAAATCGCCGACTCTGGCGTGGTGAGAAACCGGGTTTCTTTGTAAATTTTTCGTCGATGTCTGAGATTTCTCAAAGAAACCCGGTTTCTGTGCCCCCAGGACTAAAGATGTCAAATGGGTTCTATATACAAGGGGCAGGTTCAACGATATCTATGATGAAAATGAGAGATTTCGTAAACCCGCCCGAACAGGTTTTGTCTAGCGAATCAAGTCATAGGAAATGTCTGTCTTCGCGGGGACGATCGTGTTGCGATCGAGTTCATCCAACAAGGTATTCACGATCCAATTGAGCAAGTTAATCGTGCCTTGATAGCCGTAGGTAGCGTAGCGATGCAGGTGATGGCGATCGAAGATGGGGTAGCCAATCCGTACCAGCGGCGTGTGAGTATCGCGCCACAGATACTTACCGTAGGAGTTGCCGATCAGTAAATCTACGGGCTCGGTGAACAAGAGCGATCGCAGATGCCACAGGTCTTTGCCACCCCAGATAGTTGCACCAGCACCAAAAGGACTGGAATCCAACAGCGCCCGCAGTTCACTTTCAAACACATCGTTGCTGTTGGTGACGACAATATGCACCGGTTCTGCACCGACTTCTAGCAAGAATTGAGTCAGTCCGATTACCAAATCGGGGTCGCCGTACATGGCAATTCGCTTGCCGTGCAGCCATGCTTGAGAGTCTGTCAGCGCATCCACTGCGCGTCCCCTTTCTTCTTCCAATTCTTTAGGAATCGGCTTACCAGTTAAGGCAGAAAGCTTAATTAAAAACTCGTCAGTGCCGCGAATTCCCACCGGGCGAACTACAGAAGTCGGCTGCTTCCAATCTTTCTCGATATATTCGCGAGTTTTGGTTGTGGAATAGGCTTGGAAAGCAACTGTAGCTTCAGCATTAATCGAATCCGCTGCATCCTCTAGGGTAGTTCCCCCTTGATACATCCGGTATTCCCCATCATTCGGCGAATCCAAATAATCGGAGTTATCTGCCAGCAAGGTGTAATTGACACCCAACAGCGAAGCCATTCGCTTAATTTCCCGCAAGTTGCCAATGTAAGTTTCAAAGCCGGGAATAAAGTTAATTTTGCCGTTGGTAGTTTCGGCTTTCTTGTCTTTGGTCAAATTGCTGAGAATGCCCTTCATCATGTTGTCGTAGCCGGTGATGTGGGAACCGACAAAGCTAGGCGTGTGGGCATAGGGTACTGGGAATTCTTGCGGTACCGAACCGGCAGCCTTGGCGTTGGTGATGAAAGCTTGCAAGTCATCCCCGATTACTTCCGCCATGCAGGTTGTGCAGATAGCAATCATTTTGGGTTGATAGAGGCTGTAACTGTTGGCCAAACCATCAATCAAGTTGTTTTGTCCGCCGAAGACTGCTGCATCTTCAGTCATTGAGGAGGAAACTGCCGAAAAAGGTTCTTTGAAGTGGCGGGTAAAGTGCGATCGAAAATAAGCGACGCACCCTTGAGAACCGTGTACGAAAGGTAGAGTTCCTTCAAAACCGACGGCGGCAAGGATTGCACCGAGGGGTTGGCAGGCTTTAGCGGGGTTAACAGTCAGCGCTTCGCGGGCAAAGTTTTTCTCGCGATATTCCCAAGTCTTCGTCCACTCAGCAGTTTGGGCCACCAAGTCGGGGTGATGTCCCCCTTCAAATTGTTTCTTAGCCTCAAACAATTCTTGGTACTCGTCTTGATGGAATAATTCGGCGTGGTCTTTGATGTTATCGATGTTATTCTGAGCCATGATTCGTGTTCTCCAGTTTTTGATGAGGGTGTAGGGAATGGAGAGAGACGGGGGAGAGAGGGGGAGAGGGAGAGGGGGAGAGGGGGAGCGATCGTAAATCCGGGTTAAATACCCCCTCTATTTAGTCCGCCTTCGCGGACTCTCTTCTTAGTCGGCGGAGGCCGACTTTGTTCGTGTAGACGCGGTTTCAACCGCCGAGTCTTAGTTGTACGCGGTTTCAACCGCCGAGTCTTATCCCAAATTCGGGTTTGAAACCCCGTTTATAAATCTCCCGCTTAGAGCCCGAGTCTATGCGATTGCTTCACTTCGTTCGCAATGACAGTAACAGAGATGGCAAACTTCACTTCGTTCGCAATGACAGTAACAGGGATGGCAAACTTCACTTCGTTCGCAATGACAGTAACAGGGATGGCAAACTTCATTTCGTTCGCAATGACAATAACAGGGATGGCAGATGGCAAACCCGGATTTAGCCTCAAGCCGTTGCTACCTCAGCATTCTTCCAGGGCGCACCAATCAAACTCCAAGTGGGGCTGTTGAGTGCCAGATCCATATCGCGGGCGAAGATAGCAAATCCGTCGTAGCCGTGATAAGGGCCGGAGTAATCCCAAGAGTGCATTTGACGGAAAGGTAGCGCCATTTTTTGGAAGACGTACTTCTCTTTAATGCCAGAAGCCACTAAATCCGGCTTCAATTCTTTAATGAACTCCTCAAATTCGTAGGCAGAAACGTCATCGTAAATCAAAGTGCCATCTTCGATGTAGTGCGTAGTGCGCTTGTAGTCGTCGTTGTGACCGAATTCGTAACCCGTGCCAATTAATCGCATTCCCAAATCGTAGAAAGCGGGGACGACGTGGCGGGGACGCAAACCGCCGACCATCAAAGCAACGGTTTTGCCTTCGAGACGAGGGCGATATTTAGCGATAACTGCCTCGGTTTGAGCTTCGTACTTGGCGATTACTTCTTCAGCTTTAGCTTGAATTGTTTCATCAAATTTAGCCGCGATCGCCCTTAAAGATTCAGCAATTTGTGTCGGTCCGAAGAAGTTGTATTCCAACCAGGGAATCCCGTAGGCTTCTTCCATGTGGCGGGAAATGTAGTTCATCGATCGATAGCAGTGAACTAAATTCAACTTCACCGAAGGCGTGTTGATCATTTCATGAAGCGTGCCATCTCCCGACCATTGAGCGACTACCCGCAAGCCAATTTCTTCTAACAGAATCCGGCTCGACCAAGCATCTCCACCGATGTTGTAGTCACCGATAATCGCGACATCATAGGGGGTTCCTTCAGGAATATTTCCCGCTTTCTTTTCCTTGTCGTATTGCGGGAAAACCCAGTCGCGTACAGCATCGTTTGCAATGTGGTGTCCGAGGGATTGAGAGACACCCCGGAAGCCTTCACAACGCACCGGAACCACTGTTTTGCCAATTTCTTTTGCCGACTTTTTGGCAACAGCTTCAATGTCATCTCCAATCAGTCCGATCGGGCATTCTGACTGGATAGAAACACCCCGATTCAGCGGGAATAATTCATCTAATTCAGTAATCAACTTGGCCAGTTTTTTGTCACCGCCAAACACGATGTCTCGTTCTTGGAAATCAGAGGTAAACTGCATCGTGCCAAAGGAATCAATGCCAGTTGTGCCGATGTAGTAGTTGCGACGACCGGACCAGGAGTAATAGCCGCAGCCCACAGGCCCGTGGCTGATGTGAATCATGTCCTTGATCGGGCCCCAAACCACCCCTTTCGATCCGGCATAGGCACAGCCGCGAGTGGTCATCGAACCGGGAACAGACTTAATGTTGGACTTAACGCCGCAATCAGATTTGCCTTCTTGGTAAACATTCAGGTGTTTTTCCCGCTTTTTCTTGGCTTTGTCGGGATAGACTTCCAGAACTTCTTTAATCAGCGCTTTCTTGTCAACGACAGTATTTTCTTCGAGAGTTGCTACTTCGGGGGGTGTCATATTCTGCCTCTCTAGATAAAGGATGGAATCAGTGCGATTTGAGATTTTGGATGTATACCAAATCCGGTTTTACCTCCCTCGTTATTGTCATTGCGAGCTCCGCGAAGCAATCGCAAAGTTTCTGGTGACAAACGGGGGATTTATCAAGAGGATAAATAACCCGGATTTGGATTTATTTCTTACTGATGAGGGTCTTTCTTCGCGTTCTTAGGATCGTGGATTAAATAACTTCCGTAGGTTGGGTTGCCCTTCGACTTCGCTCAGGAACCAGCATGAAACCCAACTTTCGAGGGTGGTGTTGGGTTTCGTTCCTCAACCCAACCTACAAAAAATGCAAGTTATTTAATTCTCATTCCTTAGCGGATTCGCGGTTCAATAATCCAAAATCCAAAAATCAAAATTGCTAAGTCAGGAATTGGGAGGAAGTATTGCTTGGTGGATAAGCTGATGTGAATTTAAATTGGGTATTTCCCGTTATACCAAATCCGGGTTACTTACCCCCTTTATAAATCTTGGGCTTAGAGTCAGAGTCTTAGCGATTGCTTCACTTCGTTTCGCTTCGCGACATGAAACGCAATGACAATAACAGGGGTATCCTACCCGGATTTGGTATTACCTGTTGCCTGTTGCCTGTTGCCTTTTAGCAATTTAAGGATCTCAATCTCAATGTCCAACAGCTTAATGTTTACCAAGCAATACTTAGAGCATTAACTAGGCAACACCTGCGGGAGCTTTGACGCCTTCTTGAATCGCTTTTTGGTACTCTTCTTCGCCACCCAGAATTCCAAATTCGACCAACAAATCTTCCAATTCATCCATCGTGATCGGAGTCGGGATGGCGAGGTTCTTGTTGTCGATGATCTTCTTGGCAAGGATGCGGTACTCTTCAGCTTGTTGGCTGTCCGGGGCATACTCAATCACCGTCATGCGGCGCAATTCTGCGTGTTGAACGATGTTGTCGCGAGGTACGAAGTGCAGCAATTGAGTATTGAGGCGCTTCGCTAAAGTTTCGATCAATTCGAGTTCTCGATCGACCTTACGGCTGTTGCAAATCAAACCGCCCAAACGTACACCGCCGGAGTGAGCGTATTTCAGAACACCGCGAGCGATGTTATTAGCGGCATACATTGCCATCATTTCACCGGAAGTAACGATGTAGATTTCTTGGGCTTTGCCTTCCCGAATTGGCATTGCAAAACCGCCGCAAACTACGTCGCCCAATACGTCGTAAGAAACGAAATCCAGGTCTTCATAAGCGCCATTTTCTTCGAGGAAGTTGATAGCTGTAATGATGCCCCGTCCAGCACAACCTACACCCGGTTCTGGACCGCCGGATTCAACGCAACGGACATCGCGGTAGCCGGTCAACAACACTTCTTCGAGTTCCAAATCTTCAACTGCACCGCGTTCTGCTGCTAGGTGGAGAATTGTAGTTTGGGCTTTGCTGTGCAGCATCAAGCGGGTGGAATCTGCTTTCGGATCGCAGCCTACGATCATGACGCGCTGGCCTAATTCTGCCATACCGGCGATCGTGTTTTGCGAAGTGGTGGATTTACCGATACCGCCTTTGCCGTAGAAGGCTATCTGTCTGATGCTTTCGTCTGTCATGAGATGAATCTCCTTTGGAACTGATAATTTGATTTGGGATTTTCACTTTTAGATTTTCGATTGACGATCTTGGTTTGAAACCTTTTTTAGATGGTGAATTTTGACTGTAATTCAAAACCCAAAATCCAAAACCTCAAATCTAAAACTGGGGGTTGGGAATCGATCGACCTTGGGGGCGATCGCCCAACTGGAGAAATTTGATACAACATGGGTTTTAAGGGTTTAAGAAACTGCTTGAACTACTAGGTTGGGTAAAACACGTTCTCGCAACCGAACTTCGATCGCATTTTTGAGAGTTGCCGTGCTGCTTTCACAGGAACCGCAAGCTCCTTTAAGCACGACTTTGACAACATCACCCTCTACATCGAAGAGTTCTACATCGCCGCCATCTGCAACTAAAATCGGACGCACATCTTGCAAAACGGCTTGAATTAAGTTGATTTTTTGGACTGTTGTTAAAGGGCGATTTTGTGCTTGAGCTTTGGCAATTTCGGCAGCAACTCTCGCAGCAGTGGTTTCTGTTTCTTCTTGAATTGCAGCAATCAAATCTTCAATTTGTGCCGCGCAGGAACTGCAACCACCGCCAGCTTTTACGTAGCTAGTTACTTGTTCTACTGTGGTTAAATTGTTCTCAATTACCACGCGGCGGATTCGATTATCGCTAACACCAAAGCAACTACAAATTAGCGCGCCCTCATCTTCATCGTGATGTTCGACTTCAATACCTCGGTATTTGAAAATAGCGGCTTCCAGTGCTTCTTGTCCCATTACAGAACAGTGCATTTTTTCTTCCGGCAGCCCGCCTAAGTAATCGGCAATGTCGCGATTGCTAACATTTAAGGCGGCATCTAAGGTCAGTCCTTTGATGATTTCGGTGAGGGCGGAAGAAGAGGCGATCGCACTCGTACAACCGAAGGTTTGAAAGCGAGCATCTAAGATTTTGTCAGCCTCTACTTCAATCTTGAGGTGCAGTCTCAAGGCATCACCGCAGGCAATACTGCCGACTTCGCCAAATACAACTGCGATACCTGATTCGTTGGTTTCTTCGATCGCCCCCTGATTTTTGGGGTTATAAAACAGGTCTAATACTTTGTCGGTGTAGTCCCACATGGCAGTAAAGGTAATGGGTAATGGGGCATGGGGCATGGGGCATAGGTGATGGGCGAAGCGAAGCGGAGGGAATCGGTAATGGGTCAGAAATAATAGCTGGTGGCTAACTCGCTTTCAAATTACCAATCCTGCAATTACCGATTACCGATTACCGATTACCAGCTACCAATTCACGCTCTTGCAACCATTCGGCTCGATCGCTGTTAAATGGTGAAAGATCTCGCAAGCGTCGGACAATTCCGGGCATGACTTCGAGGACTCGATCGACTTCGGCGTCGGTGGTGTAGCGGGAAAGGCTTAACCGAATGGAACCGTGCAGAGTGGTATAGGGTAAGCCCATTGCCCGCAGGACGTGGGAAGGTTCTAGGGAACCGGAAGTGCAGGCGGAACCGGAGGATGCACAGATGCCGTATTTGTCGAGGGAGAGTAAGATAGCTTCGCCTTCGATGTATTTGAAGCCGATATTGGTGGTGTTGGGAAGGCGATTTTTGCGATCGCCGTTGATTTCGGTGTCGGGAATCGCCAGCAGTCCTTTTTCCAAGCGATCGCGCAATTTCTTTTCGCGGGCAACATCTGCTAGATGGATTTGTGCCAACTCGGCAGCTTTGCCCAATCCGATGATGCCGGCGACGTTTTCGGTTCCCGCACGCCGTCCCCGTTCCTGGTGTCCGCCAATCAGCAGCGGGCGGAAGCGGAATCCTTTACGGACAAACAGGGCACCGACTCCTTTCGGGGCGTGCAATTTATGACCCGAAATCGTCATTAAATCGATCGTGCTGTTTGCCATATTCAGCGGCAGTTTGCCTGCTACTTGTACCGCATCGACGTGGAAGGTTGCCCCGTATTCTTTAGCGATCGATCCTATTCGTTCGATCGGGAAAATAGTCCCGGTTTCGTTGTTGGCGTACATGGTGGAAACGAGGGCTGTATTGCCAGTAATTGCCGCTTCCAGTTCCATCACATCTAATTGTCCTTTGCTGTCTACTGACAGGTAGGTAACGATGTAGCCTTGCTTTTCCAGTTGTTTGAACAGGTTCAAAACGCAGGCGTGTTCTACTTGGGTAGTAATCAGATGTCTGCGATCGGGCTGGGCTGCGATCGCGGCCCGAATAGCAGTGTTATTCCCTTC
>JBOFTL010000760.1:0-1841 GCA_051652045.1 Microcoleus sp.
AATATATGTAACGAAATGTAAAATCCGTAAAAAGGATATAAATCAAAAGTTCCAGGGGTTTTACAAAACTCAACATACCTTGGTTCGATCGTGCCGACTTACTTATTAGCTTATATCTGAGATCGAAAAATTCCTACAATATCGAACTCAATACCTCCTCATTAGCAACAATCCAATCATAAATATCCTGCAAAGCCGCCTCCGGCCCGATTGCGGGCTGCCACCCCGCTTTTTCCATCACCCGAGAAGCATCAGTAATAAAAATCGGAATATCCCCGGATCTTTCCTCCAAAACAGGATGAATAGGAATCGATTTACCCGAAATCTTTTGGCACAATTCCGTTGCCTCAAGCAAAGAAATACTGTTGTTCAAACCGCCACCAACATTAAAAACTTCGCCGTCAAATTCAGCAAAATGTTCCAACTGATAATTAACTAACCCCAGCAAATCTTCAACGTGCAGCAAATCCCTAACTTGCTTGCCACTACCACCAAAACCAATATAACTTAATGACCGTTGAAAATAGTGAGCCGCCACCCACAAACCGTAAACTCCCTGATCGACTTTACCCATTTGCCAAGCCCCGGTAATTAAGCCGCAGCGGTTGATAATTGCTGGCAAATTGTACGCTTCCCTGTATTCTTCAATCAACAATTCCGAAGCTAATTTAGTGGCACCGTAAAGAGATCTAGCTCCTTGGATGGGGAAATCTTCAGCAATACCTAATTCTGAGATTCCGGGTAAAGTTTGTTCGGGGGCGATCGCAAATTTATTCGCCAATTCTAACAGTTTAACAGATTTGACAGCCGCGATCGGATAAACCCGACTTGTAGATAAAAACAGCAAACTCGCACCAGTTTGTCTTGCCAACTCCAAAACATTTACAGTACCCAATAAATTCGTTTGCAAAACGTACTGAGGCGAACTAAAACCAGCCAAAACAGAAGGTTCCGCAGCACAATCGATAATGCAGTCAGCATTCAGGGCTACCGGATCTAAATCCGCCGCCGTGCGAATATCTCCATAAACAAACTGAATCCCGGAATTTTTTAACCGTGTTAGATTTAATTCCGAACCCCGACGGCGGAGGTTATCCAAACAAACTATCTGCCATTGCGGGTGCAATTTTTTCAGGCCAATTGCCAAACAACTGCCAATAAAACCCGCACCACCAATAATTAAAATTCTCTCAGGCATCAACCAAAATTTTTCCTAAAATACCTGTTCCCTAATTCTCTCCCTCTCTCCCTACTCTCTGCGTTCTCTGCGTTAATAAAAAATCCAGTATTTAACGCCAATAATCTGTCCCGTTGATTACCACAATAATTCGATCGACTTTAATGGCATCAAAATTATTTAAACCCAGGGGACGCAGAACTCTAGAATAGAGAGATGAATAAATCTGATGCCAACAGCATCAGATATTCAGCCATCATTCCTTTGCAGTCAGGACTTCACTCCTCGAATTTTGTAACAAATCCAATTTCAGATCGGACCTCTTTCTGCTGCGGTGGTAGTCGCCGCGAGACAGATGTTTTTCCAGCCAAACATACAAGACAATAAACAAATACCTGCTGCCCATCTCTTTAATTTTTAGCTTGGAAATACCAGCAGTTCGATTGTACCACCTCAGCGGAATCACCGCATAGGAAAAACCGCGAACAATTGATTTTAAAGGCAGTTCCACAGTTAAATTAAAATGATGGCTCAAAATCGGCTGTACTCCGTCGATGACTTCTTTGCGGTAAATTTTAAAAGCATTAGTGACATCGTTGTAGCGCAGACCAAAAATAGTTTTGACAAACCAATTTGCCAAGCGGTTGATGGCTAACTTGTGAAT
>JBOFTL010000761.1:0-4586 GCA_051652045.1 Microcoleus sp.
GGATTTAAATCTACTCCGTAAATACAGTTTTGAATGACATCGCGCACGGCCACCCGCAACTGTTCCGGTGTCGGTTGCGCGCCCTCGCTTCTAATGTTGGCTAATTCCCTGCCAATTCTCCGCGCTGCTGCTAATAAAAAATGCCCGGAACCGCAGGCGGGGTCGCATATTTTTAAGGTTAGCAGTGCCGCTGAAGCGGAAGAGGGCGCTGAAGCGCAACTACGAACTTTTTCTTCGATTATGGGGTTTAGGGCGCTTTCTATTAATAATCCTACTAAGGCGGGCGGGGTGTAATAGGAACCTGTGGTTTTTCTGTCTGTCCCCGCTACTAAAACAAACTCGTAAATCCCTTCCCGGCGCAGGAATTGCGGGTGAAAATCCAGCAAGCTTTCGTAAACGCTTCCCAACTCTTCTACATCCAATGCCCCATAATTCACCCGCCGCAATTGTTCCTGTTGTTCGTAGAGAGACAACTCCCGAATTGCACCCAATAAATCGTGATTGTCTAAAGCGCATTCATCCAACTGTTGCAGCGTCCCCTTGCCAAACAAATCTCCATTCAAAGGAGATAAACCCAACAATTCTCCCCGCCAACTTTCATCAAACAAACTAAAGGTGACTCGCAATCCCTGCCAAACATCTTGAAACCCTTCGCGCCGATAACTGGGGCGTTCCGCTAACAACCGCAACCGTTCGATACTGTAATATTCCCGATAAATTCGCGCCTTTTCTGCATCTTCTCCCGCTAACAGCAAATTGCGCGACTCCGCCACCATCAAAAACAATAACCGATAAATCAATAACAATAATTGCCTGTAAAAATCCGTCTCTTTTATTGAATTACATTCAATAAAATCCCGCAACTGCTGATTTTTGGAATGCTGCACGAAGCCCGTCCCCAGGCGGCAAATTGCCCTTTCCACCCCATCCCGGAGTCGATCGCGCACCCGTCCCCCCTGTTGGATCGCCTCTTGATGGTAATATTCCAACAGGCACTTATCTGCATCATCCATTCCCAGCGGCAAGCGCGATCGATGAAACAAGCGGTAAAATAATCCAAACTCAGCAAAATTATCGCCGTTAATAATTTGCTCCAAATCGAATTCAACATAAGTTAACCTGGTCATCAAAGACGAATCCCGCAACAGTCGCCACTGCAACCCATTGGTAACGATTCCCCATAAATGTTCGGTGCGGTTCAAATACTCCTGCATCAACGCATGGGCGGACAATCTAGGCATTCCCGCCGGCGGTTTTTCTTCCAATTTCACCCGACAGCCAATAATCTGAATCGGCGGTTTATTTTCCCCAGTTTCCACTCGGTGAGAAATGGCGTAAGTTTGCCCTTCCACCACTTCGGCTTTTGCCTGATAGATTGGTTGATATCCCAACAATTCTAATAGCGGTATCGCCCAATATTCCCGCGTCAAACTCGTTGCTGCATCTTGCGGTTCCAACCGCGATAACCTGCGTTGAAATGCAAGCCAAAATGCTTTAATATCTCCCCAAGCTACGGCAATTTCATCTTCTAATTTCTGAGTTTTTGGCAGTCCAAAATCTGCGGCATTTTGCCCTTTGATATTTCCCGATACAAACTCCGCCGTCAAGTCGGGGGCGATTAAGTTGCCTTCTATTGAAATGCCAGACAGAGTTAGAGAAACCATAGGAGTTTTGAGTTTTGAGTTTTGAGTTAATTGTAGGTTGGGTTGAGGAACGAAACCCAACATTTTTCGTAAATCAATTGTAGGTTGGGTTGCGCTTCGCTATTCCGTAAATTTGTTGGGTTGCGCTTCGCTATTCCGTAAATTTGTTGGGTTGTGCTTCGCTATTTCGTAAATTTGTTGGGTTGCGCTTCGCTTAACCCAACCTACAGGAAATTAAGGCGGTTGCAAGATGTAAATTCCTAAAATATCCATCGGTAATTGAGGAATTACTTTGACTTGCCCTTCCTTCGTAATTGCCCTGACGCGACGGTGCGACTCTGACAATACATCCGCCCTTTCCCTGGCAATTTCTGTTAAATTAGCTTCCAAATCTCCCAACCGCGACAGCAACCTTTCCAAGGCTAATTTTTTCCTTTCGATTGGCAAATCTCCTGTCGGTTCCACCTCCTCCCACAGCCTCAAAATCTCCTCCTCAGACAGCCATTGCGGCTGCGCGGGATTGCCGCGAAAACCGCGCACCAAACACTCCTCAGCTAGCAAAGTCACGCCTCCTTCTCGACTGCGGGAACTCTCCAACAAATGCCGCAATCTCAACAGCAAAATTACGGTGGGTTGCGACACTGCTTTGGCAACCGTAAACCCGCACCGAGAGGCGGCTGGTTCCCGCAAATCGTCCAAAGAACCTTCTAATAAATACTGCGCTAAACCTTCAACAATAGCGTGATTTCTGCCAATGTATTCTATCCCCGTCGGTGCCGGTGAATCGAAGGTAATCGTCCGAGGTTTGTTGCCAATTAAAGGCACTAAACACGGAGGGATATTTGGCAGATGCCAGCCATTTTTCTTTTTAACTAAAGAAGCATTCAATCGATCGCACGCTGACTTGACAAAATGCTCGACATCTGCTGCACTGCCCAAGATCGAATCTGACTCAATTAATTCTCGTTTCACATCTGCCGGTTTAATGCTTCTTTGAGCAAATCGAGTCCGATTCAGCTTTTCTTTTGCAGCCGCCCTATCCCACTGCTGGTGCACTTCTGTGATGGGAGAATTCTCATCTTGCAAAATGTCGAACAAACTCAATTGATAATACTCGCTGGTGGAATTTGAATTTTCAAACAGCGATTTAAACACCGCTTCTTGCACTGCCGCACTTTCCACGGGTACGGGAACTGTTACTCCCAAAGTTTTGTGAATTGCTACAGCTTTGCGAATTAAAACTTCTAAAACTGCCCCATCTACCGGGTTGTCTTGTCCGTAAAGCAAAATACATTTAACTGTCGGTGCTGTTTGTCCGTATCGATCGATTCTACCTTCCCGCTGTTCCAATCGATTCGGATTCCAAGGCAAATCGTAGTGAATGGCTGCGGTAAAATGTTCTTGCAGGTTCAAACCTTCACTCAAACAGTCGGTAGCAACTAATACTCGCTGCGGATAGGCAATCAATTCAGCTAACCGGATTTCCCGTTTATCTTCTGAATCTTCGCCGCTAATGGCAATTACTCGAATGTCGCTATTTTTCTTATTTTCTAATTCTGTTCTTAATGCCTCAGCCACATAATTAGCAGTAGCAATATACCGACACCAAACGATCGGGTTTAAACCAGCTTGTAGCAGTTCTTTTACCAGGGCGATCGCTTTTTGTAATTTAACATCTTTCGCCCCTTTTAACGCCTCTGCTTGTTTGACAAAATCCCGCAGTTTGCGTTTTTGAGAATCTTTTAAGGCGGTTTGTCCCGCATCCACCACTGCGGCCACGAATGCCGTAGGAGAAGCATCTGCAACTTGCTCTGTTTCGGTAGGGTCGCTGACGTAACTGGCGGCTAATTCATCATCCCACAATTCGTCTAATTCCTGAGTTGCCAATTCCGACTCGCGGCTTCTCACCTGCCGGGATAAAGTAGAAATTGCTGCTGCTGGAGATGACATCACGCAGCGGATAATTGCTAAAGCCGACCAATACCGACCCCGTTTTTGAGCGTAACTCAAACTATCGTCAACCGACAGCACCAATCCCCTAGCAAAATCAAAAACGCGATCGAACAAGTGGCGGTAATCTGCCGATAATTGGTAAGCTGATTCTAAGGATTCTCTCTGCGGAAAAGGCGTTTCGCTGTCCAACCACTGGCGGACATCTACCCGCCGCCGCTGGATGAAATGACTTGCTAATTCAATGCGTTCTTTTTCGGCGATCGTTTCTAAATTAAATTGTTCAAATTTGGGATTTAACAAACCCAATAAAGACATAAAAGCTGCTTCAATCCCGCTGTGGGGAGTGGCTGTCAGTAACAGTAAATGGCGGCTCGCTTTTTCAGCAAGGGCTTTAACTAATTCATAACGCTGCTGGGCAGTGGCTTTTTGTTGTTGAGAATTTGTGCAGGTATGAGCTTCATCAACAATTACTAAATCGGGGCAATGGGTGAGGAATACGGCGCGGCGGCGATCGGATTTAACGTAATCTAGACTAACAATAATATGCTGGTAATAGCTAAAAATATGACTGTCACCGGTAGGCAAGGCGCGTTCTAATTTAGATGCCGTCCCAGAACGAATGACGGCAGCATTGATGTGGAATTTTTGCTTGAGTTCTCGCTGCCATTGGTCGCAGAGTTGGGGCGGACAAAGAACTGCTAGACGCTTGACTTCGCCCCTATCTAAAAGTTCGCGGGCAATCAGTCCTGCTTCGATGGTTTTGCCAATACCAACATCATCGGCCACCAGCAGTCGGACAACGGACAACCGCAGGGCCATCAATAGGGGTACTAACTGGTAGGGACGGGGGCGGACGGACAGGCGGCCGAGACAGCGAAACGGACCCGCCCCACTCCGCAGGCTCAAGCGGGTGGCATTGAGGAGGAGTTGGGCGGCGATGTGGTCTTGAATCGTGCTGGGGTTGGGTGCGGGAAATTGGGCGGGTTCAAT
>JBOFTL010000762.1:0-7731 GCA_051652045.1 Microcoleus sp.
ATGAAGATCGTTCGTCTCTTGGAGGCATCGAGCCTCAGACGAACCTGCCTTTCATCCCTCACCAAATCAAAGATTATGGTCAGGGTATTCCCGTCGAGATTGATAAAAATCGAAAACAAGCTTTAAAAGAATTAACAGATTTCTTGCAGGAAGAAGGTTTTTATGATCCAAAAAATCAAGATGATCTTATCGCTATTCGAGACGCTGATCTTTAAAGAAAAAGCAGAAGAAGCGATCGCCATTTGGTCAAAAGCGGTAAACGCTGGCATGGAAATAATTTTCGACCCTGAATTTGACTTAAACTCTAGATCTACATCAAATAGTTTTAATTTCACAGTGTCAGGGTCTAAAGCAATTAATGTTCATGTCAATAAATTAAGGAGGGTTCATCGAAAAGATGGATATACCTATACATTTGGTCTACGGTTGTCTATTAATGTCTAAGAAAGTGGGGTCTAAATGTTGGCAGCCGAAAAATTCTGCGATTTGTATGCCTATGCACGGCTTGTGCATAGCAAATCTGTGAAGTTGTTCGATGCAAAGTGTTACTGGGCGGATGATTCAAGATAAAGAAGAATTAATTAGCAAAGCAAAAAAATCTGGATGGTTAGATCCGTTTTTTGTTGACGACAAACTGTGGGGGTTTGAGCAGGCTTCTGATGTGATGCCAAAGCCTTTGCCAGAAAGTTTTCAACAGAAACAGCAGCCATCACTAGATCCTTTCCCAAGGCAGGGCTTCGAGACATTAGCATATTTATTTATATTGGATAACTGTATTGAAGGAAGGTTTAAAAGAACTCAAGATCTGCCATTCTTTACACCTGCTTTTGGAGAAACTTTTTCAAACTGGGGAGACAGACAATCACTTAGTTTTTATCGAGTTCGCCGTAAAACCCCGTCCTCCGCTTTAGCGCGGGGATATAAGGCGAGCAAGTTTGTGGCTCGATGCCACCAAGAAACTTGCAATCTTACGCTGAGTGCTGTAGCATAAGAATATGATTATATTAGAGTTCAAAGCATACGGAAAAGCTGTTCAGTACAGTGCAATCGATGAGGCGATTCGGACAGGTCAATTCATTCAGAACAAGTGTTTGCGCTTGTGGATGGATGAAAAGAAGATCAGTAAGTACGACCTCAATAAGTATTGCGCGGTGTTGGCTAAAGAATTTCCGTTTGCCGATGAACTCAACTCAATGGCACGACAAGCTAGTTCAGAACGGGCATGGTCAGCAATCTCTCGATTTTTTGAGAATTGCAAGAAGGCAATACCAGGCAAGAAAGGTTTCCCGAAATTTAAGCATGATGCCCGGTCGGTAGAATATAAAACCTCTGGTTGGAAACTTGCGGACGACCGGAAATCAATC
This sequence comes from Microcoleus sp., assembly GCA_051652045.1. Taxonomy (GTDB): domain Bacteria; phylum Cyanobacteriota; class Cyanobacteriia; order Cyanobacteriales; family Microcoleaceae; genus Microcoleus. The sequence continues at coordinate 1,365 of JBOFTL010000762.1, forward strand.
ACGTTCACAGATGGCAAGAAGATCGGTCGGTTAAAGCTAAAGGGAACTCGTGACCTTGGGTTTTACTCAGTAGACCAAATTAAACGAGTTCGGTTAGTAAAACGGGCTGATGGCTATTACACTCAGTTCTGTGTCAACGTGGACCGGACAGAGCAGATAGAGCCATCCCATCAAGCCATTGGATTAGATGTCGGTCTTGAGAGTTTCTATACTGATTCGTTGGGTAGCAAAGTTGAGAATCCACGGTTCTATCGAACTGGTGAACGCAAACTGAAGCGCTCTCAACGATTGGTGTCTAGAAAAGTGAAAGGGTCTAACAATAGACGCAAAGCTAGAGTTAGATTAGGTCAGGTTCATCTCAAAATAAGTAGACAGCGTAAAGACCATGTCATCAAGTTGGCACGGTGCGTCATCGCATCTAACGATGTAGTCGTCTACGAAGACTTGAGAATCAAGAACCTTGTTAAAAACCATTGTTTGGCAAAGTCTATTAACGATGCTGGATGGTTTCAATTTAGAGTGTGGTTGGAATATTTTGGGAAAGTGTTTGGCAAAATTACCGTTGCGGTGAATCCTGCCTATACGTCCCAAGAATGCTCTGACTGTGGTGCTATTGTCAAAAAGTCTCTCTCGACTAGAACCCATGTTTGTCAATGTGGGTGTGTGCTAGATAGAGATCATAATGCAGGCATCAATATCCTTCGCTCAGGATTGAGTACGGTAGGGCATACCGGAACTTTTGCACTAGAGGCAAGCAACGCTTTAGGAGAATCGACCTCTACTCTTTCTGGAGCAATCCTGACTGAGCAAGTTGGCTCGTTGATCAAAGAATCCCCCTGATTTATCTGGGGGAGTGTCAATATAGGGATTGGTTTGATGTTGATAATTTGTCCATTGGTGTTGCGAAAGAAATCCAAAGAACTGGCGGAATAAATATTAATGGGAACCTAATAGTCTTAATGTATGACCAAGAAATTCGTGTTAATGCATCTGTGACTCCAATGCATATGTTAATAGAAGCGAGATTAGATGGATTTAAATGTAAGGCAAGTTTTTGTATTTATTCTTATTCGAGAGATAATACTTAATGCGACAAACGTTTTTAACTCAAAGCCAAAATATTGCACTAACCGAAGACCAAATCCAATACGCAGAGTGTTGCGAAACGATGGCACCATATCGGTCTTGGTGCAAAAGCTCTTCCGTCTATTGCAATGTCTGTTCCGGCTGGCAGGCGATCGCATGGGCAATACCGTGCAAGTTGTATCAAAATCGGGGTTTGGGATGAGTAAAACAATCAAAATTGGGCTAGAAAGCGATTTTAGGGATTACTACGACCACGTTTTCTATAATTCGCTTGAGTTGTCTTTATCTGGAATATTTCATCGAATAGCAAATAATCCAGAATTTTCATTGCCAAAACGCAGTCAATTTCAATACCTAGAGAATGCTGGTTTTAGAGTGCCAAAGCATGGCTTAGTCAAAAACGTAGCGACTGAGAATAATAAAGTTGTAGTTTATATTGATGAGTATATCCATCAAGGGCAAGGGAAAGATTTACTCAATGGGATTGATGCACTATCTATTTATCCAGATAAATATTGCAGCGAATACATTGGACACAGCTTTGGAAAAAGTTGTCGATATTTACAATTAGGGAATCGCAGCTTTATATATTGGTACCAGTCCTCAGATAGCTGGAAGTCAAACACAGGAGAAGTTGAGATCAGCGCTCCTATTGAGCATAATTTTTGGAACGATCCGCATGAGATTGCATTTATTGGGGAAGAGAAGCGATCGCGACATGATCTTGTTTTTCAGAACTGGGCCGTGTTTGCTATTGACTTGGTACCAGTTTCCAATACAGAGCTTGCTGCAATTGATTTAAATACAGCACCTGGCCTCAAGTGGACAGGAATGGAGGATTTAATGAGCCCGATGGATGTTTATAATGCAATTGTGGATTTCTGGGGGATGAAATGAGTAAAATCAAAATATATCAAGGCGATCGCAGGGCTGGGAAAACAACTAAACTTCTTAGCCTTTGCAAAGAAGAAGACATTTTCATTGTTTTCAGTTCAGTACACAAAATAGAAATAAAATACTTAAGACCGTCGTTAAGATGTTTTACTATTTTAGAATTAATTAATGGTAAAACAGTTGGTCTTAATGGTGATTTTTATTTTGATGATGTTGATTTTTGTTTGCAAGACCTTACTAATAAAGCATTATGGTTTGGTTTTGATGGAGAGATCGAGCGAATAGATAATAAGCCCAAAAAACAATCAGGCGAAGTATTCTTTATTGATTCAGACAAAAATCAGCGTGACATCGCAGCAATTGATTATGCAAGGATTCATGATTTTTATGTTGTCTGTCCAGGCATTGAAGAGATTGATAACTTGATGAGTATCAAAGATTATATTGGGCTTCGTTTCCCTTTAACTTATGATGAATTTCTTTCTAGAAAGTATCATTCCAATGGAGTTGATGGGTTTTATTTGCATGAAGCTCATTATTTATTAAGATATTTAACTAAAGGGCAACGCATTGCAGCAGTATCGCTAACAGCTTAAAGGAAACTGGGAACATGAGTGCAACTAAAGAACTAACACCGTTGCAGGCGGCACAACAAAGGTATTTTCAAACAGATAAAGGCAAAGCCGCTTTATCCAAGTACAAGACATCCGACAAAGGCAAAGCAACAAACGCTCGATATCATGCCAAGGCTGGGTCCAGAGCTGAATATTGGCGGCAATACAGAGCCAAGAAAAAAGCTCTCAAAGAAAACTTGACAGATAATAGCGCATCAGATTAATATATAAAGTGTTGGGCACATAGCTTGGCATGGCTTGGGTCGTCTCTTGGGGCGATCGCATTTTTTTCATCATTTGTCAACCGTTTTTGGCATTATGATTTGGATACGCCATATTTGATCGGTCAGTGAGCGCCAAGGCTCAAGAGGGCGATCGTGTGACTGGAGTGGGTTTCGTGTCGGGATTTTTTGGAAAATCAATAACTTTTGAGGCTTTACCATGAGTATAAGTTGGTTGAAGTTGCACCATGATGTCTTGAGTGACATTAAACTTCGACGATTTTCAGTTCAGGAAAAATGGGCTTGGGTGGTCTTACTGGTTTTAGCTAGCCAGAACAAAGACAGGGGGTACATAGCAGCGGACGATGAAGATATAGCCGACGCTTGCGAGTTCAATACGACTCAAGATTGGCTTTATTATCGCGACAAGTTAATAGCCAAGGGAATGATTGAATTTACTGGCACAGGGCTTCAGATAGTCAACTGGGAATCCAGGCAATACGTAAAACCTTCAGATACAGCAGAAGCTACGAGAGAACGGAAACGCAAGCAGAGAGCCAAGTCCAAGGACAAAGAAGAAGTGATGTCACGCGATGTCACGCCCATGTCACGCCCATGTCACGAGGTGTCACAAAAATGTCACACGATAGATAAAGATCTAGATCTAGATCTAGATAAAGATAAAGATCCAGATCAGATTTTTTTTAAAGAAGCGGTGATCGCTGAAATTGAAAAAGAAAAAAAAACAGATGAACCGATTGACGGTGACAGGGTTGAAATAAGAGAGACGAGAATTCACCGAAACTTACGAAATGACAAAGAACCCGAATTCAACCTATTAACAATCAATTCATCACAAGAATGTTCCGCCGCCGCCGTAGGATCCCAGATAGAGTCAGCGTTTGTTGTAAGGGATCCGATCGCAGAGATGTATTCAAGGCGTGAAGCATGGCCGGAGTGGATGACGGGTGCGGGGCCAAATGATTACGATTTAGGGTTTGTTGATTATTTGCTTGAGAAGTGGAAACGGAGAGATCCAGGGTACACAAAGGCTGATGTAAAGCGATTTTTGCAAAAGAACAGACAGAACCCAGAAGCGATCGCGGCTTATCACGACGAATACAAAGAGCAGCCACAGGCAAGCGGGATGGATGCAGTGGTAATGGAAGCAGTAAAACAACTAATGGTAGAAAAAAATGGATAGCAAACGGATTGAAAATTGTCTAAATAAACTTGAAAGCTGGTTTAACCAGGAACTGTCCAATGACTTGAGAATAACCTTTGTTAAATTTTGCCTAGATAATTTTGAGGGTATTGCTCAAATTGAGAAAGCCGTTGAACTGGTTATTGCTCACGAGACGAACTATGGACGATTCCCAAACTTGAACAGAATGGTTGAATTATTCAGAGATTATCAGCGAACTAAAGTCGGTGTGTACCAAGCTCCTGTTGACAGAGAAAAAGTGTTACAGAGAGGAATGGAGCGGGAGGAAGTAGCTTATTCATGTTTGTGTTGCGAAGACGGTGGACTTTTGTCTAACTTCACCCTTGAGAGATATCTCAATGTTCACAACACCCTCAAGCTAGACGCTTATAGCTGTGGCAGATGCTTTGCTAGTCCAATTGACCCTAAATTCACAAAACAGGTGAGTCAAGCAGACTCAAACGAAATCCACCAATATGAGCTAGACCGTCGCCGGGATATCTCAAGACAAGCCAACGTTTCTCGTCTTGAAGCAAAAATCAAAGTAGCTGAATTCTTGAACAGACCGGATTTCCGGCACGAAGCTATTAAGGAAGCCGAAGCACTTAATATTCCGTTGCAAATGATTGGTGTTTTAGAAGTTGGGAGAGTTGCAGCATGAAAACCATTCAAGTTTCAGAAGAACATGCCGATCAGTTAACCAAGATTGCTGAATTCCTTGAGTCTGGTCATGCCGCCGATATTTCAAGAGATAGTTTTAATCGATGGTGTGATCGCCAACTCAATTGGATTTCTCTTGAGCGAGAGAAATATGACAACGCTCCCCTAACTCCATCAGAAGAAGTCAAGATATGGCTCATTCGCACTGGCGAGGGCTTTATGGGGCCAAAAGGAATGGAAGTAAGCGATCGCGTCATCAACTGGTGTTACACCGCGTTAGGACATCAGGAAGGACCGGAGAATGCTGCAAGAATCGCATCTCGATTTAACGATCCACTCTTTTGGTGGTTTTGCCAACACCTCAGCGATGAAGCATTGACAGTGTTAATCAATACCTTGAAGAAGGAATTTGCAAAGCAAAAAAATGCAACAAAGTAACATTGCACGAATGGATGCAGAAGGCGAACACCGCTGGACTTATCACAAACAATTCCAAACGATCGCCATTTATCTAGGGCAACACCGCGACAAGCACAGTATCCGACTTCCAGGCGATCGCGGTCGCGAAGTCCTCCAGTCCGAAATCGCCGACCCATTCTGCCAACAAGCAGGCGGGCCGCAGCGTTGGCCATTATTGCAAAAATGAGGAGAAATCCGTGAAAATTGTAGCAAAAGTTTTGTTTTTGGTAGCCGTGTTTATTTTTTCGGTGGAAATAACAAATATTGCGCTCGATTCAAGCAAAACTGTCGCTACAAGCGAATACGGTAAATGGCGTCAAGCTCAAAGCGACAAAGATGGCGGTTAACACAAAAATATAATGGTGGCACAATGATATTTTTGTGTTATAGTGGTCTGTGTCGAGTAAATTAAAAATTATTCTTTTGTGTGAAATTGACTCATGTATTGGATACAATCGCGCTTGAAGTTTTGCACCGATTAAATGAGCGGGATGTAATTATCAAAAGCGTCGATCCGCAATGGCTTCAGCATGTTGACGCAGTTGTTGATTTCGCGGGGAAAAACGACAATGGCATAACCCACGCTTCGGGCTGTAATGCTTGCAGGCGATTAGTGGGAAAAGGTTTTGTAAGAAAAGATAAGGTGCATGGTTATCTTGTCACCCAAGAGGGAGAGCAAGAGTTAATACAACATAGGAGCTTTTGGAAATGATTGACCTAAACACAGTAAGCATTGTTGGCCGTGCAGGAGGAGACCCTGAACCTCGGTATTTTGAGTCAGGGAATATTGTGGTAAAGTTCAATGTTGCCGTAAACCGCCCCAGAAAAGATGATCCGCCAGATTGGTTTTCTATAGAAATATGGGGGAAGACTGCCGAGGTTGCGGCCCAATACGTGAAGAAAGGGTCTTTGATTGGAATTACGGGCTCTCTCAAATGGGATCATTGGAAAGATCGTAACACTGGAGGCGATCGCTCAGTCCCGGTCATTCGATGCGACAAACTAGACCTATTAGGCAGCAAAGCAGACAATCAACAAGCGCAGGAGCAGTTTTGAACCATGAACACAGCCATAATTGCAGGCACGATCGCCACAGAACCAGTCCTCCGATATATCCAGGATGGACAAACGGCGATCGCAGAGACAACTCTCAAGATCCCAGGATTTGGGAAAGATGCACAAGACGAAACATTGAAGGCCGTAGTCTGGGGGAATACTGGACAAGAATT
>JBOFTL010000763.1:0-13679 GCA_051652045.1 Microcoleus sp.
TAAGACAGCGAAAGTTAAGGTTGCCATGACATTTTTGCAGCAAAGACAGCAACAAGCACAAGAGATTCGCAAAATGAATGAAGCAAGATTCGATCGGCAGGAATTACGCGACAGATTAATCACCTGCAAACAAGAGCGATCGACAGGAAATCAAGTGTTACGATACAGATAGCGATCTTGATTTCTGATTACCGCCATGACATTCATCAACCCCAAAACCGATTACGCCTTCAAAAAAATATTCGGTTCCTCAGAAAGCAAAGACATTCTCATCAGTTTTCTCAACGCCATAATTTACGAAGGCAATCCGACAATTGAAGACTTAGAAATTATCGACCCCAACCTGCCGCCCCGAGTAGAAGGCTTAAAAGACTCTTCTTTAGATGTCAAAGCCCAACTCGCCGACGGGACTTTAGTCATCATTGAAATGCAGGTATTAAACGTCGAGTCTTTCGGACAAAGAATCTTGTACAATGCAGCCAAAACCTACGCCTCTCAATTGCAGAGAGGACAAGGCTATCGAATGCTCAAACCAGTAATTGCCTTAACGATTACTGATTTCGAGATGTTTAAGAATAGCAACAACTTAATTTCGAGGTTTGTCTACAAAGAAGAAAACTCTAACTTACCCTATCCCGATAATGACCTCAAATTAGTATTTGTAGAACTGCCGAAATTCACCAAAACAGTAGACCAGCTAGAAACTCTAGCAGATAAATGGATATATTTTATGAAATATGCGATAACAATAACGGAAATACCGCCAGTAATAGACAGTGTACCAGAAATCCATCAAGCGTTTGATATCGCCGATCGAGCAAACTTAAGCCCGGAAGAAATAGCGAATATCGAACGGCAGGAAATGTTTATCTACGACCAACAAGGCACGATAATTAAAGCTGTTAAAGATGCCGAACGAGATGCTAGACAAGAAGAAAAACGGACGATCGCGCGACAATTACTCGATCGATTGGATGATGAAACCATCAGTCAAACAACCAGACTTAGTATTGAAGATGTCAGGAATTTGCGATCGCAATGAGATCGCCCGACAAAAATCATAATTGCCAAGAGCCAGAAACCTTGGGATTTTTAACACTGGAAATTCGCATTAAAGAACCAGATTTTACAGCCATTTTCGGTTTCCATTCATAAACGCCATCGCTACTAGCCCTGTTGGCTATACTTTGTACGGATTTGTTTTCTTGATACAGCTCAATTTTGACTTGTTCTGGAATATTGTCTTTCCACAAAATCAAATAAGGCTTATTTGCTTCTATCTGCACTTTTCCTGCTGGTGGTTCGACCAAGATTTTTGGTGAAGCTGGCTGAGATTTTCTCATTCTCAATCCCAAATAATGCGGTAACTCGCGAGTTGCAAAATTATTCGATTTAGGCAATATCAGTTCGCCGAGTTTAGCATGGAATAGATAAGTTGAAAAGCCACCGTCGATCGTCACTAGATCTCCTTTAACTCCAAATTCCCGCAGTAACTTAGCTGCTGCGTCTAATGTCGCTTCATTAACAGTAATAATTGCCAGCAATTCATTACCCTTGCGGCGATCTTTATCCATCGTACCGATGAGGTGATATCTATTTGCTGGATTTTTTGATACAAGTTTAGCTGGATGATCTTTGTATTCGTAGGTAACGATCGCATTTTGGACTTGTTTTTGATTCAAGGGATTTCCCGTTTTTGGTTCATAATTTGTAATGTAAGCTTCTCGATCGTTCCACACTAAAGCTTTTAATCGCACATTTTTATACCGCCGATCTTTTGGTTTCTCGATCGGACCGTAGGTGCTATTACCGCCAGTAATAACTTGACCGTTTAACTTGACAGGAAAAGATAACTGCGTGCTACCTTTATATTGTTCAAAGAAAGAACAGTTGATTACAGAAAAAACACCCTTTCCATAAAGCTTTTTATATTCTTCCGTAACCTCAGAGAATAACTTACTTTTAAAAAAAGGACTGTAATATTTGTTGGCTTCCCGATAATACAATCCTCGATCGAAACCCATGCGATCGACCCCTCCAATTAGCTGGTCTATTTGAATTTTTTGCAAGTCGATCGTTTGTAAATAAGCCCGATTTTTGTTGGGTAATTCTTGTTTGTACAACTGGGCACCATCTCTGGAATCGATAGCTTGAAAATAACTGGCTGGACTGGAAAGTTGCTCGATCGCAAAATATGCAACTGCTACCACAATAGCCATAGCAAAAAAAAATATTAAAAAAAACGGCAATATTTTTTTGATTGAGTTCATCTAAAACCTCCAGGCCCCCCCCACTATATCCGTGTTAGAGTCGATAGAAACGTTACCACATCTACCTCTCCTTCAGAAGCTTCTAACATCATCCCTCCCCTAATTACCATTCATTAGCTACTTACTGGTTATCGACCTTTACCAGAGGTAATTAGTTGGGTTACTTCGTTCCGATTACACAAATGTATCCGCACTCAAAACACTGTTTTGAACTGGGAAACCACCTGTCTGTTTTGATTAAAGTACGACCGTACCAATCGCACTTGTGTTCAAGTTGCCTGACCAATTCACCCCAACTTGCATCACCGATCGCGAGAGCCAGTTGCCGATTTTCGATCGTGTTCTTCACAGCTAAATCTTCCACGGCGATAGTTTGGTTTTCACGCACCAACCGCGTTGTTAACTTGTGAAGATTATCAATCCTAGCATCGGCAATTTCTTGATGCACTCTCGCTACTTTCAGCCTTGCTTTGTGTCGGTTCTTTGACCCCTTTTGCTTCCGACTTAAAGCTTGATGCACTCTTGTTAGTTTGCGATGTTTTGCCTTAAATCCTTTGGGGTTGACAATTTTTTCACCCGTACTTAGTGCCAGTAAGAAATCTAATTCTTCAGTTTTCTTCCATGAAGTTAGCATGAAAGAAGTCTCAGTATACCCTACCCGTTTTTGTTCTGAGTACCAAGCTTGGGTCCTTGCAGAAGCGGCCCGGTTGTAGACCAAACGAACGCAACCTATCGTGCGCCGCAACAAGCTTTCTTGTTCCGGCGTCGGGTAGAATAGGTAGCTGAAGGCTTTGAGTGTCATGTTTGCAGTTTAACACCTCAATCGTAAGCTGCCTGTAAAATCTTGTAAAGCCGTCGTAGAACGACGGGGTTTTCAACCCAGTTTTTTGATAATGGTGAAATTTTAAATGTAGCGAGTAGAATGGTGCAAGTGCCGATCGCTCGACTGTCACCAGCAGCCAAAATTGAAGATCTCCAATCTAAAATCCAAAATCTAAAATCGAAAATCGCATGACTCCTCCTGTGCCGCCACGCAAACCTCAAACCGTCTTGGGTGCGATTTCCCAAGCAGTCCAGACTATTGCCAAGGTTAATTTTAACCAGCTAGTGCTGAAGCCGAATGCGAAAGTACCCGAATTGTGGGTGCAGGATGCCGGTGCTGACAAAGCTGAGGTTTATCCGCTGCTGGGCGAACGGTATTTGTTAGGTCGATCGTCCAAAGCTTCTGATATTGTAGTTCGCAATCCGGTTGTCAGCCACGTACATTTATCCCTCTCGCGAGATAATCGTCGCGGTACTCCTTTTCTACTCAAAGATGAAGATTCTACTAACGGCATTTACCGCGGCAAAAGGCGAGTGAAAAGTATCTCCCTGCGTCACGGAGATATATTTACTTTGGGACCGCCGGAATTAGCTGCTGCTGTCAGAATTCAGTACGTAGATCCGCCACCTTTCTATTTGCAATTTTTGCGCTACGGTTTTTACGGTGCTAGCGGAATTACTGCTTTAATTGCCCTGATTGTAGGTCTTGAATCGACAAAATTTAAAGTGCGTCCCCTGCCGAGAAGCGTCAACGGGCCAGTGATTGTTTACGCCCGCGACGGGCAAACTCCGCTGCGTCCTCCCCAAAATAACGCTCACGTGGAATTAAAGGCGTTGGGGGATTTTTCTCCTTATTTGGCAAAGGCAGTTATCGCTTCAGAAGACAGCCGTTACAACTGGCATTTAGGGGTAGATCCGATCGGGGTATTGCGCGCGCTTTTAACTAACGTTCGCGGTGGCGGAATTCGCGAAGGTGGTAGCACGATTACCCAGCAGTTGGCTAGGAGTTTGTTTCGGGATTATGTGGGAACTCAAGATTCTGCCGGACGCAAGTTGCGCGAAGCTGTGGTTGCTTTGAAATTGGAAAATTATTATAGCAAAGATGAGCTGATTTTGACTTATTTGAATCGAGTGTTTTTAGGAATCGACCTTTACGGTTTTGAAGATGCGGCTCGGTTTTATTTTGGCAAGTCAGCAAAGGATTTAAATTTATCGGAGGCGGCAACTTTAGTGGGGATTTTGCCCGCGCCCAACAGCTTCAATCCGATTCAAAACTATCAGTTGGCGGTGGAGTACCGCGATCGAGTGATCGAAAGAATGCGGGCTATGGGAACGATTTCTCAGGAAGAGGCCGATCGGGCGAGGCGGTCGCGCATCGAAATCAACCCGAAAGCGCGGGAATTTTTGCAAAGTACGATCGCTCCTTATTTCTACAATTATGTATTTGATGAATTGGAGTTTTTGTTGGGGGAGCAGTTAGCTAGAGAAGGCAATTTTATTGTAGAAACTGGGTTAAATCCCAGCTTGCAAAGAATAGCTGAAAGTTCTCTGAGAAATGCAGTTGACAATACGGGAGCGAGTGCGGGTTTTTCTCAAGGAGCGATGGTAACGATCGACACCAAAAATGGCGAAGTTTTAGCTTTAGCCGGCGGTGTAAATTATTTGCAAAGTCAGTTCAATCGGGCGACGCAAGCTTTGAGACAGCCGGGATCTACTTTTAAAATTTTTGCCTATGCAGCGGCTCTCGAACAGGGAATACCGCCGGATAAAACCTATTCTTGCAGTCCCCTTAATTGGGGCGGACAAAGTTACAGCGGCTGCGAAAGAAGCAGCGGCAATATTAATATGTATCGGGGTTTAGCGCAGTCGGAAAATTCCGTTGCTTTGAGAGTAGCACAAGATGTCGGTTTAGATAAAGTAGCGAGCATGGCAAGGCGGTTTGGCATTACTTCAGAAATGCGTTTGTCACCCGGTTTAGTATTGGGTGAAAGCGAAGTTAACGTCTTGGAACTAACAGGTGCTTTCGGAGTTTTGGCAAATCGGGGTTTGGGAAATCGCGCTCACGCTATCAAGCGAATTATTGACAGCAGCGATTGCCAAAATCGCAATAATTTTAACACTTGTCGGGTAATTTATGACTACCAAAAAGATCCTATTGCCAACCGACAATTAGTTTCGGAAAACGTAGCTGATACCATGACTGTTATGCTGCAAGGTGTGGTGCGGGGAGGTACGGGTAGTGGGGCTGCTTTGGGATTGGGAGAAGCGGGAAAAACCGGCACGACTAATGATAATAAAGATTTGTGGTTTGTCGGTTACATTCCCAGCCAGCAACTTGCTACTGGAGTGTGGTTGGGCAATGATGATAATTCTGCAACGAGTGGAGGAAGTGCTAACGCCGCTCAATTGTGGGGGGATTATATGCGGGAGGTAGCGCGGTGAGGCGATTTTAGATTTGCGATTTTAGATTTGCGATTGGAGATTTGCGATTGGAGATTTTAGATTTTCGATGCGTTTAATTAGGTGGACTTACAGAGATCTCAGTTGCTCTCTTGTAGGAACTTTTACATAAATCAAACAGTCAACAAAGTCGATCGCAACAGGAGCAAGCTAAAATGTCAGACAACACTCTCGGAGAAATTAAAGCATTAGCTGAAAACTCCGACCCAATTTTTAACGATCCTCCCAACATCCGACTGCTGACAGGGCCGTTATCAAATCCCATCAACGATCCCAACTTTTTTGACCTCACCCCCAACGACGACGCCTTTCAACTAGCAAATGGCATCCTGCGCAACTTTCCTGGAGGCTTGCGGGCTCTAGCAGGCAATGATTTTATTAGGGGTTCCGGGGGTCCTGAACAGATAAACGGTAACTCCGGCCAAGATACTCTGATTGGAGGTTGCGGCAGCGATACTGTTCGCGGCGGTCAAGATTTTGACATCATTTATGGAGAATGTGCTAACGACATACTCAACGGTAATCAAGGCGACGATTACGTCTATGGAGGCACCGGAAATGATTTTATCAGAGGCGGTCAAGGCAGGGATAATTTAGTAGGAAATAGCGGTAACGATACTCTAATTGGCGACGCTGGAATTGACAAACTTTGGGGAAGTGAAGGTGCAGATTTATTTGTACTCAGAAGAGAAGCGGGAGCAACTGCGGGGGAAATCGGTTCGACTCAACCGCCGCCTCCTAACACTTTTCCTAATAATGTAGAGCAAGTACCTGCTGATTTTATTCTCGATTACAATCCAGCGCAAGGAGATACGATCGGACTTGCGGGAGGATTGACGCGAAATGACATTGTTTTAACCGAACGGTTTTTAACAATTGGTGATGCCAGAGATTACGACAGCAGCGGGCCTTTTCCTCCGGGAGTTCCTAGGACTGAGGAGTTTAGATTGCTCAATACCAAAGCGACGGTAATTAGGGAAGCTAGCACTGGAAATATCTTGGGTTTGGTAAAAGATGTATCGCCGTCTCAAATTCAATTTACATCAGTAGCCGATAGCTCGATCGGTCTTGGATAAAACAAGTTCGTAGTCAGGACTTCAGTCCTCTCTTTGCAAGTTCGTAGTGAGGACTTCAGTCCTCTATCTCAACTTGTACGGTTTCTTTTTTGTCTATAAAAATACATCAAAATAGGAACTTTTCGATCGAAAAAACAGTCAACAATTTACATCAGTAACCGATAGCTCGATCGACCTCGGATAATCTGCATCAGGGTGCTGTGCGAATTGGCACGGCACGGACGGGCGATCGGCCCATCCCACTAACAGTCAATCGCACAAAGGAAGAGGCTAAAATGTTAGAAACAAACGCCGAACAAGTAAGAGCCTTAGCTGAGAATTCCGACCCAATTATTGCCAATCCGCCCAACACTAGATTGCTAACTGGGCCGTTAAATCCCAATAGTAGCCCCAACTTTTTTGACCTCACTCCTAATGAAGATGTAATTGAATTAGCCAGCGGCATCCTGCGTAATTTTCCCGGAGGTTTGCGAGCTTTAGATGGCAAAGATTTTGTCAGAGGTTCAGGTGATTCTGAACTTATGAACGGTAACGCTGGTAGAGACACTTTAATGGGAGGCTTAGATTCTTTAGTCCTTGGCGTTCCTTGCGGTAACGACACTCTTCGCGGCGGTAAGGATTTTGACGTTCTTTTTGGAGAATGCGGCAACGACTTACTCAGTGGCAATCAAGGTGACGATTACGCCTATGGAGGTGTGGGAGATGACTTTACCAGAGGCGGCCAGGGGAATGATGCTCTAGTAGGAGGCAGTGGTAACGATACTCTAATTGGCGACGCTGGACTTGACAGACTTTGGGGAAATGAAGGTGCAGATTTATTTGTACTCCGAAGAGAAGAGGGAGCAACATCTGGGTCATTCGGTTTCGACACACCCCGAGATATTGGAACATTTGTTAATCGTGTAGAGCAAGTGCCGGCAGATTTTATTCTCGATTACAATCCAACTCAAGGAGATAGAATCGGACTAACCGGAGGATTGACACGAAACGACATTGTTTTAACTGAAAAGTTTATCACAATTGGCGATGCCAGAGATTACGATACCAGCGGTCCTTATCCGCCGGGAAGTATTAGAACTCTTGATTTTAGAATTTTGGATGCGAAGGCGACGGTGATTAGGGAAGCCAGCACTGGCAATATTTTGGGTTTGGTGAAAGATGTTTCACCGTCTCAAATTCAATTTGTATCTGTGTCCGATGGGTCGATCGCCCTTGGGTAATCCTCCTAGGTTTATAATGAGGACTTCAGTCCTTTCTAAAGACTAAAGTCTTCACAAAAAACCGTTTGTCTAGTTTTCCAAAAATCAACCACAAAAAAGCTCAGATGTTAGAAACAAATATCGGACAACTTAGAGCATTAGCCGAAAACTCTGACCCAATTATTCCTAATCGCCCCAACATCAGATTAGTAACTGCCCCATTCAATCCCGGTAGCGACCCCAACTTTTTTTACCTGACTCCCAATGGTGATATTGCCCAATTAGCCAAAGGACTTTTATCGAATACTCCCGGCGGATTACTGGCCTTAGCAGGCGACGATTTTGTCAGAGGTTCTGAGGATGCAGAAGCAATCAATGGCAATGCTGGCTCGGATGCTTTAATCGGAGGTTTCGGTAATGATACTCTTCGGGGCGGTCAAGATTATGACATTCTTTACGGAGAACAGGACAACGACTTACTCAATGGTAATCAAGGTCCTGATGTAGCCTATGGAGGTACAGGAAATGACTTTCTTCGAGGCGGTCAAGGGAATGATGCTTTAGTCGGAGACAGTGGAGACGATATTCTGATTGGTGATGCTGGAATCGATCGACTTTGGGGAAAAGAAGGCGCAGATTTGTTTGTAATTAGAAGAGAAGCGGGAGCAACTTCGAGGGAATTTGGTTCGGATCGACCGAAGGATCGCGAATTTCCAACAACACCGCCGATACTTCTCGAAAGTCCTATACAGCCCAAAATCGGGATGCTCCCAGATCCCCCCCCTCCAGCAGGGACTTTTCCTTCTGGTCTAGACGAAGTACCAGCAGATTTTATTCTCGATTACAATCCAGCCCAAGGAGATGTAATTGGACTGGCGGGAGGGCTGACGCGAAACGATATTGTTTTGACTGAAAAGTTTATCACAATTGGTGAGGCCAGACAATACAATAGTAATGGACCTATACTGGGTCCTCAAACTACTGAGTTTAGAAGTTTAAACACGAGGGCGACGGTGATTCGGGAAGCTAGCACCGGCAATATCTTGGGTTTGGTGAAAGAAGTTTCGCCGAGTCAACTTCGGTTTAACCTTGTGGGTCTTGATGCGGTCACCTCTGGATAGGATTTGTGAAAAAACCCGGTTTCTTAGATGACGCGCGAGGGGCCAGAAACCGGGTTTTTACGAGCATATTTCGTTACAGCGTAGAAACTCAAAAAAACCCGGTTTCTTAGATGATGCGCGGGTGGTTTCTAAGGATGGTAATGCGATGCAATTTTTACTCAAATTCTAGAAAATTGACAGGAATATGAGCTTGAAAATTGTGGAAATCTCGATCGGTTCCTCATCCACCCGTCCCCTGCTAAAATCTACAATTATTTAGATTGCTTACGGGTGGAATCACAGTCTCACGCGACTCTCATCCCACACTAACCGAGGCGGTATAGTGTGGGGATTCCCGTCTGTTTAGCTAAATTCAAGTCTGGAAAAGCTTGTAAGGTGTTGCGAAGCCGATCGAGTTGTTCGGAAGTGCGAACACCCGACAAAATCTCTTGTCGGATGCTTCCGAGCATTATAACTCGACCATTGGCAATGAGCGATCGCAATTGATTCACCACAGCAGAATTCATTTCGGGAGAATTTCGGCGCAACGCTAATGACCAAATAGCCGTATCGACAATTACATTCATGACGGGATACCTAGGCAATATTTCGCTGCTGTTTGTAATCGTAACTTTCTTCGTAGTCGATCGCACCAAAGAGTTCTAAGATTTTCATCTGCTTGAGGCGTTGAATGTATGCGCGCAAGGCAATTTCAACTAGATTCTCGATCGCCGTTTCTCCCGTAAGTTCGATCGCCTCTTGCAGCAGTGCCGTATCCACATTCAGGCTTGTCACCATTGGCTTTCCTCTTTTAACCGTATCTTTTATTATAGTTGCGGTGCGCAGACCAGAAACCGGGTTTTTACGAAAATTGTTGGTGACAGCGTAGAAACTCAAAAAAACCCGGTTTCTTAGATGACGCACGAGCGGTCAAAAAGTGAGTTTTTATGGACTCGTATCGAGAGGCTTTTTAAGTTTCAGCTTAACATTGGTTCCTTTTTTCAGGACAACTTCACCACCAGGACTAGACAAGACATAAGCTGTTGCTGCTGCACCCCCAGCTAAAGTACCATGCTTGAATTTCGTTTTATCACCGAGGAATTTACCGGCCACTGCTCCAGCTAAAATAATGCCAGCATTCTGAACAAATTTGCCTTTGGTTTTTGTTTCTACCTGAGTATTTACTAAGGTAACATCAAGGGGAGCGGCTGCACCATTTGCGAGTTTAATGTCATCAAAAACTAGATGCAACCTAGCTTTTTTGCCTTTAGCTGCTTTGACAACATCTTCCAGATGTCCCTGAATTACGGCATCTTTAAGAGTTTTGTTGCCTCCTTTGACTCGCAGAGTAAAACGATCGTTGTTGCGGTTTTTACCCGTGGATAAATCTTGTTGCAGAATGGTATCAAAACTGGTTCCAGCAGGGACGGTCGCTGCCTGATTTTTCAGCTTACTGGAACTAGGGCTGCTTTGGTTCGATACAGAATTTGGGCTTTGATTAGCTGGAACAGACGTTTTGCCGATCGGCTCGCTTGACTTTTGACAAGCAACAGTGTTGCTGAGCAATACAGCACCCAGTAGTAAGGGTATTAACTTTTTCATGGTTGGTATCTTAGATTCAATAGGCTATCAAAATCAGATTAGGCTACAATTAGCCAACGCTCAGATAAAGAAAACAATACTTTACTGCATTTTTGGGCGATCGCCAACCATACATGACTACTTATTTTTGACTAATAAATGCTTCTATCGTATATACAGCAGAGGATTTAGACTGCGTAACTACCCCGGCAGGGGGTAAGTTCCGTTTAAGATTTCCAAAAATCCGCCACATCATAACCCATCTCTCGCAGCATTTGTCGCAACAAAGGCAAACTCAAACCGATAACATTAGTGTGACAACCTTCGATTTTTTCCACAAAAAAACCGCCCTTACCTTCTAGGGCAAAACAGCCCGCACATTGCAGTGGTTCCCCCGTAGCGACGTAGGCAGCAACTTGCTTATCGCTTGCATTAGCAAAATAAACCTTAGTAACTTGACAGCGGACGATCGACCTTTCTCCTTCGGTTGCAAAATCATTGAACTTAGTATTAACTAAAGCATGACCCGTATAAAGTTCGCCAACTTGACCCCGCATTTTCTTCCAGCGCAACACAGCTTCTTCAGCATCCTTCGGCTTGCCGTAAATTTCCCCACCCACCACCAAAATTGAATCGCATCCCAACACCAAACAAGCTTTGGGATTGGGAACTTGCGGGTGAGGATTAACTCGCAAAAAATCAGCTACAGCATCAGCTTTTCCTTCAGCTAAAACTTGAACTAACTTAGTAGCATCCCTCATTTTTATTTGATTTTCATCAAAATCGCTCGGGCATACAACAGCTTTCATGCCAGCATTTTCTAACAAGCCGCGCCGCGCGGGAGAAGCTGAAGCCAATACAAAAGTTGGAATCTTCATCGCAGTTTTTATCATAGTTGACAATTGACAGTTGACAGTTGACAGTTGACAATTGATAGCGGTATCTGCGGGAACGCAGCACTAATGTATCCTGAGATTTAATTATATCAAATTCCAGCCAAATAACAGGGTAATTTGTAGGGACACAGCACTGCTGTGTCCTGTCTGTGTGTGCTGTTTCTGTGTGCTGTCTCAGTAACTGCTGCGTTCTGAAAATTATCGAGTGCAATTAAATGAGATTTGGCTTAATAAACAGCGAAAGATTTAACCACTTTCTCAAAAGCTTCTTTTACCTTCGGCCACCGTTCTTCAGTAGTCGAAACATTGAGGGTATAAAGTTTGCCCCGGCTGACAGCTACACTCGCTAAATTGTGTCTTTCTTGATTTGGCAGTTTGACAGCGTATTCTAAAATGTAATAGTTTTTCGATCGCGATTCCCGAGAGCCTGCATTGACCAATTCAGCTTGGCGACCGGAATCTGGAGGGGCGATCGCAGTTTTACTGAGAGTATATCCTACTTCTGTCGGCGTCCCTAAATCTGCCAGAGTTTTATTTTCGGTAACGGGGCTGATAACCACGCTGACATTTTCAGTTTGCTGGATCAAATCGCGGAACACCACATCAGGGCCGTTAGAAACTGCGATCGGCAACCAGCCGTTAGGATAAAGAAATTGATAGCCGTCAGCAGTATCAACATAGCTTTTTAATCCAGTAACACCAGTAGATACACAACCGGTCAAGGTGATACTGAAAACTACCAGAAGTATTGCTGCAATTCGTTTGAGCATTCTTTTTTCGATCGGGTTAAGGTACAACAAAAAGATTTAATTCTAATTATCTCACCAAATCTTCCATCTTCCCGATTTAGGTTTTAGGTTTTAGGTTTTAGGTTGTTCCTCACATCTACTACCTACCACCTACTACCTCATACTTAATTCATCCTTCTTCCTAAAAATAGTTAAGCTGCAGCAGGCATGGAATGTATCGCTTGCCAACCGCAGCCGGAAAATAAATTATTTGTCAAAAACATTATTGCAGGTTGGTCAGCCAGCTAATCAATCCGTGCTTGGTGGATACTTCTAAAGTCAGCAAACATACGAAACCGATCATGGCGAGGCGGCCGTTCAAACGTTCTGCGTAGGGAGTAAAGCCAGTACGCTGTTCGTCATCTACATATACTTTAGGCTCGATCGCGAAATAATTCAGTTTGCCTTGGTCGTCCAGTCTTAAACCTTTGTCAGCCATGTCTGTTTCCTAAATTTGTTTTGTTCTACTGTAAATAAATGTAACACGCTTATTAAGATATGTAAAGGATCGTAATAATTTTTTTTCATGCCCGGATCTAGCTGAAGACAGTAGACTCCTGACTACCGACGCGAGACGATATAGACTTGAGAAGCACAAGAGTTAGGTGTGCAGCAAATCCAGTCTGGGTTTGACAAAAAAGAAGGTGGAAGCGAGGAAAAAATTATGCGGGCCAGTCTGGAAATGCGATGGTTTTGTAGTGGCGCGCTGCCAAAGCCGATTGCCCAATGGTTTGGCAATGACAGTCTCGGCGGGTATCTACCGCCTCTGGAAGAACGGGAAGACATATATGTAGTGATACCTAGCTGCGACTACTTGGGAGTCAAGCTGCGTGGCAAAACCTTAGAAGTAAAGTGGCGGCAGGCAGAATTAGGGGCAATGCGGTGTGGCAATCGCTGGGAAGGCAAAACCGAGAAGTGGCTGAAGTGGGTATGTGCCGATACGATCGCGCCTGTACCAGCGGATATTATAGCTACAGGAAAGTGGGTGGGAGTCAAGAAAAAAAGAGCCTTGCGCCTGTACCAAGTTTCAGGGCCCGGAGCCCCGATATCCGTACCGGTAGAAGCCCCAATCCCTCAAGGTTGCAACGTTGAAATTACTCAATTAAATATTAACGGCAATGCGTGGTGGACTTTAGGATTTGAAGCCTTTGGTTATGAAAATACGCTGACAGAAACTTTACAAACAGTTGCGGGTTGGGTAGGCAAAAGCTATCAAGGCCAAAAGCTGAAAGTTGAGGACTCTTGCGGCTATCCGAGTTGGCTGGCTGGGAAATAAGGAGAGGGGGAGATGGGGAGAGTGGGAGAGGGGGATAATTGTACAATTAACAATTAGTGACATACTCCCACGTCAAGCGAGTACGCTATGACGTGGGCATCTTTGCAGCCCGATTAAGGGTATACAAAATTTCCTTCACGGTACTGTTATCCATAGTTCCTACTACAGAAAGATTCCCGTTACGGCGTTTTATACTGGGGAAAATGCCCAA